>JAATGU010000148.1 GCA_015654535.1 Bacteroidales bacterium | reverse complement strand
TTTAAATATTTAAAATTAATCGAGATATGTATTTATGCGAACAAACGTGGCGCTGGTACGGACCCAATGATCCTGTAAGTTTATGGGACATCCGCCAGGCAGGAGCCACCGGAGTGGTGAATGCTTTGCATCACATCCCTAACGGAGAAGTATGGACTATTGAGGAAATAATGAAACGGAAGCAATTAATTGAGTCCGCAGGATTGACTTGGTCGGTTGTTGAAAGTGTACCAGTACACGAACACATCAAGACTCAGACAGGTAATTTCAGACAATACATTGAAAATTACAAGGAAAGCATTCGTAATTTGGCGAAGTGCGGAATTATGATCGTTACTTATAATTTTATGCCGGTACTGGACTGGACACGTACAAACTTGGCTTATACCTTGCCCGACGGTTCAAAAGCCTTGCGTTTTGAAAAGGCAGCCTTTATTGCTTTTGATCTATTTATCCTGAAACGCCCCAATGCTGAAAAGAGTTATACTACCCAAGAAATAGCCAAAGCAAAGACGCGGTTTGAAGAGATGAGTGAAGAAGATAAGAAACTGTTGGTAAAGAATATGATTGCCGGACTCCCTGGTTCAGAAGAAAGCTTCACAGTGGCACAATTCCAGGAAGCTCTGGACAGATATGCGGATATAGATGCGGAGAAACTTCGGGCCAACCTTATCTTTTTTCTAAAGGAAATCACTCCCGTGGCTGATGAAATGTGTGTTAGTCTGGTTATTCACCCAGACGATCCTCCCTATTCCATCTTAGGATTGCCAAGAATCATGAGTACCGAGGAAGACTTCAGCAAACTTATTGAAGCAGTGCCCAATCCATCGAACGGATTATGCCTTTGCACCGGATCCTTAGGGGTATCTGCTCAGAATGATTTGCCAGGAATGATGGAACGTTTCGGCGATCGAATCAACTTTGTGCATTTACGTAGCACTCAGCGCGATGAAGAGGGCAATTTCTATGAGGCCAACCATCTGGAAGGAGACGTGGACATGTACAGCGTGATGAAGAGCCTGCTAAAGGTTCAGCAACGTAGGCATGTATCTATTCCTATACGTCCTGACCACGGACATCAAATGATTGATGACTTAAAGAAAAAAACAAATCCGGGATATTCCTGTTTAGGCCGTTTACGGGGTCTGGCGGAGTTACGTGGACTGGAAATGGGCATTGCTAAATCTATTTTCTAAAAGAGAAAAAAGGAGATAAGTATATCGATTAAAAAAAGGATATTTATCTCCTTGCTTTTTTTCTTACAACCAATCTGTTTATTGATAAATAAGTGTGGAGAGCCGATCTTCGGCCAACATTTCATTCGCTACTTCCAATAATCCTTCAGCAGTGATTGCTTCTATCCGGCTAAACAAAGATTCAGCCGTATCGTATTTATTATAATGAAGAAAGATTTTTGCCATATCCAACACATTATTCTCATTATTATCAGAAGCCACTCCTATTTGACCTATCAACTGTTTCTTTGCGGCAGCCAATTGCAAAGAAGTCATCTTTACATCACGCAAGTGCTTTAACTCTTTATAAGTAAGGCCAAGGCAAGTATCCACATCTTCGGGATCCGTTCCAAAATAAATGCAAAATACTCCGGTATCCGTGTAAGAAGTAAGATTGGACTCTACAGTGTATACCAGTGCTTTTCTTTCACGAAGAGAAACATTAAGCTTACTGTTCATCCCTGGGCCTCCAAGAATATTATTAAGTAAATAAAGAGCCGTGCGCCTCTCATCATAAGCATTATATCCTCTTCCCCCAATCATCACATGCGCTTGGTGAGTGTCTTTGTGAATCTTTAATTGCTCTGGCACATAAGGCGGTGGAGGAGTCCGGAGATTCTTATATTCGGCAAAAGGTACACTTCCCATGATCTTTTCTGCCAAACGAACTACTTTTTTAAAATCAAAGTCCCCCAAAACAAAAAAGACCACATTCGTAGGAAGATAAAAACGGGAGGTGAAATTGAGCGCGTCTGCTGTGGTAAAGTTCCTTAGTTGAGCAGGATTTCCCAATATATTTCTCCCCAACGGATGATTCTTAAAGATTAAATCTTCAAAGTCATCAAAAATAAGCTCTGACGGGGTATCGTCATAGGACTGAATTTCATCAATAATAACTTCTACTTCTTTGTCAATCTCACGCTGTGGAAATGTGGAGTGAAAAACAATATCCGCCAGCAGTTCCATTGCCCGGGGAAGTTGCTCCGTAAGAAAGGCGGAATAAATCACCGTCTCTTCCTTATTGGTATAGGCATTTAAGTCTCCACCTACATTTTCCATGCGGTTGAGGATGTGCCAAGCCTTCCGTTTTTCTGTGCCTTTAAAGCTAAGATGTTCTACAAAATGGGCCATCCCCTGCTCGTTCTCTCCCTCATCACGAGTGCCTGCATCAACTGCAAACCCACAATAAGCCACTTTTGATAATGATGGCGAATGAATAATCCGTAATCCGTTTGGTAAAGTATGTTGATTGTAATGCATTATTTTTTACTTTCTTAATTTTTTGTCGGTGCAAAAATACAATAAAACTTATTGTGGTTTATAGAAAAATATAGATATTTGTACTTTATAACATGATAAACTCTTTTATGAATAAAATAGGGATCTTTTGTTCCGCCTCTCAAACAATCGATGATGTGTATTTCCAGAAAACGAAAGAATTGGGGAAATGGATAGGAGAACAAGGTAAAACATTAGTTTATGGAGGCGCAAACATGGGATTGATGGAATGTATGGCACAAGCTGTTAAGCAAAATGGTGGAAAAATTGTGGGCGTGGTTCCCTCCAAGCTGGAAGAAAATGAAAAAGTAAGTACTCTCCCTGATAAACTCTTCCATACAAAAAATTTAAGCGACCGAAAAGATCTTATTCTTGCCGAATCTGATATAATGATTGCTTTGCCCGGAGGCATAGGAACACTGGATGAAGTGTTTCATGTAATGGCGTCTGCATCTATCGGATATCATTCAAAAAAAATCATCTTTTATAACATCGAGGGTTTTTATGATGAACTATTGATCCTACTGAATACGTTTGAAGAGAAACAATTTACCAGACATAAACTGTCTCATTACTATAATGTAGCCAATAATTTTAAAGAGTTAACCAATCTATTAAACCAACAACCAAACAATAATGATTGAATCAATCAAAACTCTTCTAAACAAAGAAGCAGAAGCAGTGTTAAATATTCCAGTAACGGATGCTTATGAAAAAGCAGTGGAACTTATTGTAGAGCAAATACATGTAAAAAAAGGAAAATTAGTAACGACCGGAATGGGAAAAGCCGGACAAATAGCAATGAATATTGCCACGACTTTTTGTTCTACCGGCATCCCATCAGTATTTCTTCATCCCAGTGAAGCACAGCATGGTGATCTGGGAGTCTTCCAAGAAAATGATTTATTACTGCTCATCTCTAACTCTGGCAAAACAAGAGAAATTGTAGAACTAACTCAACTTTCAAGGGTACTTAATCCTAATTTAAAGTTTATCGTTATAACTGGTAATCCAGACAGCCCGTTGGCTCACGAATCAAATGTGTGCCTTTGTACCGGAAATCCAAAAGAAGTTTGTATTTTAGGTATGACCCCCACGACTTCCACCACAGCCATGACTGTTATTGGTGACATCTTAGTAGTAGAAACAATGAAACAAACAGAATTCACGATTGCCGAATATTCTAAACGACATCACGGTGGATATCTGGGAGAGAAATCTAGAAAAATATGCGAAAAGTAATTGGAATTGGCGAGACTATACTCGACATCATTTTTCAAAACAATCAACCTTCAATTGCTGTACCCGGAGGTTCTGTATTCAACGGCATTATATCACTGGGAAAGATAAATATCAATGTCTGCTTCATCAGTGAAATAGGAAATGACAAAGTGGGAAGCATCATTCAACAATTCATGGAAGATAATAATGTAAGTACTCAACATATAAACGTTTTCCCTGATGGTAAATCTCCAGTATCACTGGCTTTTCTTAATGAAAACAATGATGCGGAATATGTCTTTTATAAAGATTATCCACAGCAGCGTCTGGATATAGCATTTCCTACAATTAACGAAGATGATATTTTTATCTTCGGCTCTTATTATGCCTTAAATCCGGTACTAAGAGATAAAATGACGGAGTTACTGGATTACGCCAAAGAACGCAAAGCGATCATTTATTATGATCCGAATTTCCGTAGCACTCATAAAAATGAAGCCATGAGACTGGCTCCAGCTATCATTGAGAACCTTGAATATGCTGATATTGTGAGAGGATCGGAAAAAGATTTTATAAATCTATATAATCTAAACGATGCAGACAAAATTTATACAAATAAAATACAATTCTATTGTCCTAATTTTATTTGCACAGACGGAAGTAATTCCATTAGTCTACGAACTAGTCAGATAAAAAAAGAATATCCTGTAAAGCAAATAAATGCCGTAAGTACAGTTGGGTCTGGTGATAATTTTAATGCAGGAATCATTTACGCTTTATTGAAATACAACGTAGGTAATCATGAAATCAATAACTTAAGCGAAGATTTATGGAATAAAATCATCCAATGCGGAATAGACTTCTCTGCAGAAGTATGCATGAGCTTCAATAATTCCATCTCTCAGAGCTTTGCCGATAAATATAAATGAGCCTCCTTTTACTAAAACTAAATTTAGCATCTATCTTTACATTGAAATGAAAGGATGCTACAAATAAAGCTCTACTTAACGAATGATCTGTAGTCAAAATAAAAATAGTTTTCGCTCCAAAAGCATTCTTTTACAGTAATATAACTGTTTATCCATTCTTTATTTGTATCTTTGCGGCCAAATTGAAATTAGAGAAAGAAATTAATGAAGACATTTGAAGAGTTAGGCGTTTCCCCGGAGATACTTAAAGCAATTGAAGAAATGGGATATGAGAATCCCATGCCAGTACAAGAAGAAGTGATACCGTATTTACTGGGAGAAGGCAATGATGTAGTAGCTCTTGCACAGACAGGAACAGGTAAAACCGCAGCATTTGGGCTGCCTATTATACAAGGAATAAATATCAGCAACAGAGTGCCACAAGCACTTATTCTATGCCCCACGCGTGAGCTTTGCCTGCAAATTGCAGGTGATCTCAATGATTACTCCAAATATGTAGTGGGACTTAAAATTCTCCCTGTATATGGAGGATCGTCGATAGAAAGTCAGATCAGAAGTTTAAAGAACGGAGTGCACATTATCGTGGCTACCCCGGGACGTTTGCTCGACTTAATGGAAAGAAAGACTGTGAAATTGGCAACTGTTTGCAACGTTATTATGGACGAAGCAGATGAGATGCTAAACATGGGTTTCACAGATAGTATTAATGCTATCTTAGCTGAAGTACCAAAAGACCGGAATACATTGTTGTTCTCGGCAACCATGTCACCCGAAATTACTCGTATATCAAAGAAGTACCTAAATAACGCCAAAGAAATTACTATCGGCACAAAAAATGAGGGTACCAAGAATGTGAAGCATATCTATTATATGGTTCAGGCTAAAGACAAGTATTTAGCTCTGAAACGTATAGCAGACTATTATCCTCAGATATATGGTATTGTTTTTTGCCGCACAAGAAAAGAAACCCAAGAGATCGCAGACAAACTGATTCAGGACGGATATAATGCAGATTCCTTACACGGAGAGCTGTCACAACAGCAAAGAGATGCCGTAATGCAGAAGTTTCGTGTACGACATATCCAACTTTTAATCGCTACAGACGTTGCAGCTCGTGGATTAGACGTAGATGACCTTACACACGTGATCAACTATGGTTTACCTGATGATACAGAATCTTATACTCACCGCAGCGGACGTACGGGACGTGCTGGAAAGACTGGAACATCTATCTCAATCATTAACCTTCGCGAAAAAGGAAAGATGCGGGATATAGAAAGAAGCATTGGTAAGAAGTTTATTGTGGGAGAAATGCCTACAGGAAAACAAATCTGTGAAAAACAGTTGATTAAAGTTATTGACGATATTGAAAAGGTTAAGGTTAATGAGGAAGAAATAGCCGATTTTATGCCCGACATTTATCGCAAACTGGAATGGCTGGAAAAAGAAGATATTATTAAACGCATGGTTTCGCTCGAATTCAACCGTTTCTTGGAGTATTACCGTGATGCGGAAGATATTGAAGCACCTACTGATAGCAGAGGAGAACGTAGTTTAAAAGGGAGATCTGAAGGTAGAGAAAACACCGCCAGAAGGGCTGAACCTGGATTTACACGTATGTTTATCAATGCTGGTAAAGCTGATAATTTCTATGCTAATCAGCTAATTGAGCTGATTAACAAGAGTATGAATAGGCGCGTGCAGATCGGAAAGATCGACTTACTAAAAAGCTTCTCTTTCTTTGAAATAGAAGAAGCACAAGCACAATCTGTAATGTCTGCTCTTAATAGCGAATCTCTCAATGGACGGAAAATTTCTGTTGAAATTGCTGGTGAAGAGACTCACAGAGGAACTGAAAGACGTGGTAGTGGTAGTAGCCCAAGAAAATATACCGATAGAAGTAGCTCTCCTGCTCCCAGAAGAAGTCGTGAAGACCGTGGCTATGCGGCTTCAAGAGGTCCTAAAAGAAGAGATGAGAAACCACCTTACAAGAGTTCGGAAAGTAAATCCGGCGAAGAAGGATGGGCACGTCGCAAAAAGAAATAAGTTCTTTTTAAACAACTATTAATGCTTGCTTGATGTTTTTTTAAGAAAAGTTAATCAACCGCATATACAAAAAACAGACCTGAATAATGAATCGTTATTCAGGTCTGTTTTTTTGTACTAATAATACTTTATATCTATTCATAACAAGGCATTACATAGTAATATAATTACTCTATGGCTACTTCTTTATGAATCGATTAATAAAAGGTATCTGCTTTAACGGGAAGTCCTTTTTTATTGTATATGCGATAAAGACAGAGAACAAAATAGTTCTAAAAGATAAGCGCAAAAGCAGGTTATCTATCTTTACGAAACAAGATATACCGTACAGAATACTCGCTAGCAAAACATACTTTCCAATACCCATCAAATCATAATCAATGGGGTATTTCTTTTGACCAACCACATAAGAAAGGACTGTTACAACAGCATAACCTATAAGGCTTGCCCAAGCACATGCGATATATCCATAAGTAGGAACCCAGATAATGTTCAAGAAGATAATTAATCCACAACCAATTGCTGAGAAATAAGCTCCCCATCTTGTCTCATCAATCAATTTATACCAAAAAGAAAGGTTGAAATAAACCCCAACAAGAAGAGCAGCAAGCATCACAATGGATACAACATCTAACCCTTCCCAATAACTCTTTGCAATAATATAACGGAAAATATCAAGATAAAACATAACTCCAAGATAAGCTATCAAAGAAAATATAATGAAATATTTCATTGCGTCAGCATACATCTTTTTATTGCCTTCTTCTTTATTTTTTCCAAATACAAAAGGTTCATAAGCATAACGAAATGCTTGAGTAAACATCATCATCACCATTGCAACCTTACTTGCAGCCCCGTATATTCCTAGTTGCACACGTGCTTCTACCTTATCTGTAAAAAGGTAAGGGAAAATAATTTTATCGACTGTCTGATTCAAAATACCTGCAATTCCTAAGATTAATATGGGAAAAGAATAAGAAATCATCTTCTTCCATAAAGCAGTATTAAACGTATACTTAAAGCCTCTCATCTCTGGTATGAAAGCAAATTGCTGTATAACCGTACAGATAATATTAGCCACAAATGCGTATCCTACACCATAACTCGGATTATAGAACCAAGAAACAGATGCAGGAAAGTGCACCAATAACCACGGACAACAGACATAAAAAAATAAATTAAGGACAATATTTGGAATGATAAATAAGAACTTGATTGCAGCGAACTTGATTGGTCTCTTTTTGTAACGAAGATAGGCAAAAGGAACGCATTGAAAAGCATCTAAAGCAACTACAATAGCCATCATTGCAATAAAGTCGGGATTCTCGGGATATCCAAGAATATTGGATATGGGATGCAGAAATATTAAGCAAAGTATAGTGAATAATAAAGAGCTTACTCCTACTGAGATTAATGTGGTGGAATAAACAACCGTAGGGTCCTCTTCTTTCTTATTCACGAAGCGAAAGAAACCTGTTTCCATTCCATAGGTTAGCACAACAAGAAGAAGTGCTGTAACTGCATATAAATTAGTGATAATTCCATATCCGCCAGATGCCGCAGAAAGTTTGGCCGTGTAAAGAGGTACTAATAAATAATTGAGAAAACGTCCCACAATGCTACTAACACCGTAAATTGCTGTATCTTTTGCCAATGATTTTAATCCGGCCATTGTTATATTAAATTATTTTGTTAGTAATAAAATAAGTAAGTCACCCTCTTTATTTCGCTAAAAAAAAGTTTGCTGACTATTATAAACACTTCGTCCCAAATGTTGATAAGCGAGTTCTGTGACCTCTCTTCCGCGAGGAGTTCTCTTCAAAAATCCCTCCTTAATCAAGAATGGTTCATAGACTTCTTCTATCGTTCCAGGATCTTCACCTAAAGCCGTAGCAATAGTTGTCAGTCCAACGGGACCACCTTTAAACTTATCTATAATGGTGCAAAGTATTTTATTATCAACCTCATCAAGACCGTATTTATCGATATTTAAAGCTTCAAGCGCAAAATTTGCAATTTCCATATCAATACTTCCCGAACCTTTTACTTGAGCAAAGTCACGAACTCTACGCAGCAAAGCATTGGCTATACGAGGAGTTCCTCTGCTTCGGGAAGCGATCTCTCCGGCAGCCTGAGAAGAACAAGGAACATCGAGTATTTTAGCTGAACGTTGGATAATGCCGGTCAATACATCATCATCATAATATTCTAAATGAAGATTAATCCCAAAACGAGCACGCAAAGGTGCGGTAAGTAGCCCGCTGCGAGTTGTGGCACCTACTAAAGTAAAAGGATTTAAATCTATCTGAACACTCCGTGCGGAAGGACCTTTATCTATCATAATATCTATCCGGTAATCTTCCATCGCTGAATAAAGATACTCTTCAACAACAGGCGATAGCCGGTGAATCTCATCAATGAAAAGAACATCATTTGGTTCCAAACTAGTCAACACACCTGCCAAATCCCCCGGTTTATCAAGAACAGGACCGGAAGTAATTTTAAATCCAACTCCAAGTTCATTCGCTATAATGTTAGATAGTGTTGTTTTACCTAGCCCAGGAGGTCCGTGAAGTAGTACATGATCTAAAGCTTCAGCCCGCAAACGAGCAGCCTTAACAAAAATGCGAAGGTTATCTACCACCTTATCTTGTCCGCTAAAGCCCTCAAAGTTTAAAGGACGCAAAGCGTTTTCATAATCCTTTTCTTTGTTGGTAAGCTGATTATCACGTATATCAAAATTCTCTTCCATACTTTACAAAATGAGGAGCAAAGGTATGAAAGATTAAAGACATATCATCTAAAGGAAACATAAAATATTGAATAAATTACTTTCTCATAAAATATTTCCGTTCCTCATCAGTAAATTTCTCTATAGAATAGCGCAACATGGTGCGTGGCATTTCTTTATGATAATTCTCCAAAAACTGAATCAGAAGGTCTTTATCCCGTTTACCCATTTCACGAAGCATCCAACCAATCGCTTTATGCATTAAGTCATGAGAATGGTGCAACAGCAGTTCAGAAATCTTTATTATATCGATGAAATCGTTCATTTTAATCAATGTAGAAGTAGCAACAACAGCAATCCTTTGCTCCCAAAAAACAGAACTGGAAGCCAGTGTGTAGAGATCCTCCCGAGATCGGTTTTTAAGATATTCTCCCACAATATAAGGGGCGCTAAGATCCACCAAATCCCAGTTATTTATGTGACTGGTATGGGTAAGATAGAAACGATAAATCCTTGTCCGTTCTTCCTCGTTGCTTTTTTTAAACCGTTCCACCAATATGAGAAGAGCACACAAGCGGCATTCATGGTATGATGAACGAAGTAAAGCTTCAATTTCATCGAGTGGAAGATCTTTAAAACCCTTTGCCACCAGACGAATATTGGGCACTACTATTCCTAAGAACTTATCGCCTTCGCCGTACTGTCCTTTTCCTGTTTTGAAAAAAGTAGGAAGAAACTCCCGCTTTTGCTCATCAACGTATTTCTCTAATTCTTTTTGTATTTCTATCGCTTGTATCATTGGAAGACAAAAATATAAAATATTTAGGGTTTACCAAACTTAAAAGAGTTGCTTTAAAAAAAACAGTTCTGATTCCAACAAGACGGATGGTTTAATAATTCTAATTACAACAAATCTTTTTCTGCTGCACTTTTTTCTTTTATCCATCTATAGAAAGATACCAATTGGAGAATAATAATTGCGATAAAAAAATAAAGAAATACTCCTTTATGAGTATTGTAATAAAACATCTTTATAATGCCAATAAGCAGAAAGAACAAAGAAAATAATAGTCCAGTACCATTAATAAAGCCAATTAACCGAATAAAATGCCGATTAAATAGAGGAATAAACAAAGATAAATATAAAAACAGCATCATTATGGATAGTAAGAAAAGTAACCAATCAGAGAATGGACAAATAAGTCCTAAAAAAGAGATAAAAAAAACAGAAGAAAGGATTGTTTTCCGTTTTTTTAGTACAAAAAAATTGCCAAGTTGATTTTGTCTTATCTGAATCTCTTTCTCATCAAAAATCATATCGCATCCTAACGAACGAACAAGCATACGCATATACTGAATTGTTATTAATCTTGTATGATATTCTACCAAAATCAAACGCTTATCAAAATCTACAATTGCCAAATTCACTCCTATTTGTGTTTTAATTATATGCTCAATCCATCGGGCCTTAATTTTTGTTTTTACTTTTAAAAGGAAAAATATTCTTTTTTCCATACGCTATATCTTATTAATTGAAAGTACATATAAATATATAATATTATATTACAAATATAACAATAATACATCAAAGAATGAATTTATATATGTAACTATTATAGCTTTAATAGTCAATTATTTAAGTTCTTGGAATTTTTTATTATCTAGAATACACAGTAACCAAAAAATGGTGGAGATATATAACCTCCACCATTTAATATGAATCATTTTTCTCTCGTTAAGAGCATCTAAAACTACGGTTGAACAGTAACAGTAGTATGAGTTGTCTCAGTTGTTCCCCAAGCATAACTTACAGTAACTGGAACATCCATTGTAAATCCGCTACTTAATATTGCACCTGTATTTGTATAAGTTAACTTAGTATAAGGATATAATCCAGTTGAAACTACATGTAGATCACTACCTGTTTTATTTACAGACTTACCTATGCTAGTAGTAATATTAGTTAAATCAACATTAACATTTGTAACTCCATAATAGCCAAAGTAATCAGTAGGAGTTGAAGTAAATGCAGCACCTGTATAATCAAATAGCTTTATAAGATCCAAAGCGTTAAAGAGTGAACCAGCTGTAAGCTTATCCTTAATAGTGGCACTTCCAGAAATAGCGTATATTGGTCTCTTAAAATTAACACTAAATTGACTATTATTTATAATTACCTGATGCCCGCCAAGCTCTCCACTTATAATAATGTCAGCAGCAACATCGCCCTTGTTCAACAGAGCTTCAGCAGCAGCATTATGTTGATAAGTAATTAGCCCTGTATTAATATCAAGTACAGCTATTACATTACCAGAACCATCTACAAGATTACTCAGACTAGCACTCGGTGGAAGAACCACTAAAGAAGAATTTCTACTACTGTCAAAGAAATACTTATAAGTTATGCTTGAATAGGCAGGATATGCAGCATCTACATCAAGGACTAATCTCCCTGATACATCATCAGTATGAAATCCCATAGTTAAATACCTACTAAAGTTATTAACATTGCCAGCTCCACCAGGAAGATCAATACCTAAATCCATAGATGTCTTATTTGTATTCCAGAATTCACCAATCTTATTAGTGCTACTTATAGAAATAGTTGGTCTATTTACTGTTGTAGTAAGCGTAACATTTATATTAGGCTTTGCTCCAGGAATTATAGATTTATATGTAACTATAGATGTAAATGTAGCACTATTTGAATTTGGATTTTTAGCCCAAATTGTTGATTCGTTCAATGTCCATTCCAAACGCTTTGTATCTGTATCAGCAGGATTTCCAGGAGTTTCCACTACAGACCCATCACCAGTAATAGAAGCTATAGCATAAGTTTGATAAAATACTGTTTTACTAAGCCCTACACGTTCTGCATTATATACAAGCCCATTCATATCTGCAATATCAACTGTCTTGATCACATTTCCAAGTCCTTGATTGAATGCAGCAAATTGTGGAATTGTAACATTAACATCACTATTATCAGTAGGTTTATCAACAATTTTAACTTTAATATAAGCTACTTTAACAGTCTTACCATTATTATCAACCAACCTTACACGAACAATTGGTGTACGATTTATATCACCAGTGCTTGGATTTCCATTATAACCATGAGGTATTAATTTCGTTCCATCAACGTCAGCAAATAATTCCTGATTAGTAGAAGGGCTTCCTGACGGAAAATTCAAACGATTTCCATTCCAATCGTCCATATCAAATATAAGTTTAAGCTTATAGTCATCAAGATTGTCTATGCCAGTGACTTTAACCAAGCTATTAAGATCTAGTCCTGATGTTCTATTATCGTATACCACTTCTGCAGCAACAGCACTACTCTGAGCTGAAGCAAAATCTGCTGCATAAATAGAAGGACCTATACTAGTAGTACCCGTATTTACAAGAGCAAGATCAGTTTGTGCCAAAGGCTTTGTATATACAGCTGCATAACCAGAAGTAACATAATCAGGAGCTGTAGGATCAATTACTTTAGTTGTAGAGGTCAATGGAACTTGTAAAGCTACCAAATCGACCTTATCTGATGAACTACTCGCAAAATATTGACTAGAAGCATCGATCTTAACCGTCAAGACTCCATTTGAAATACTAGCAGATGTAACAGCAGCAGATTTAGCGCTACGAGTAGCTATACCATCTTGATAAATAAATTTTATATTACTTTTGTCTATTTGACTTTCAGTAATGCCTGAAGGATTCAAAATATAGTCAGCAGAAGCAGTAGGAGTAATATGAAGAGGAGTCGCGGATGGCTCTACATCAGATGTCATAGCTCCATAAGTAAGCAGTGAGAAGTTGATAGCAGGAACACCACTAACAAAACGTTGAGGAACAAATACCATACTTTGAAGAACTTTATTATTCTTAGGCAAAGTAACTGTACCACCTGTCACGCCTGATACATTGTATAATACAACATAATTCCCATCATCTACAGCAGTAACCGTTCCTTCTGGCAACCACTTTTGAGTTGTAACTGTATCGGTGGTACCATCAACCTTATGCCAATAGCCATCTGTATTTGGGTAGTAATAAGCACCATCCTTACCATTAGTGCCAGGAGTACCAGTTTGCCCGTTAGTACCATCAGCACCTTTTGATGCTTTGCCAGAATCAACACCATCAATAAACCAATTTCCATTAGAGCCAATAGTTATTACAGAACCATTTTTACCATTAGTACCGTCTGTTCCGTTGGTTCCATTAGTGCCATTGGTACCATTAGTAATTGTGAAAGCAGTTCCATCTCCTAATGTAATAGTAACACCATTAGTAACGGCAGCAACACCCTTTATCCATTTACCGCTATTCAGTAAAGCCTGGATATCTGAAATCGCTTTTGTGTTAGCATCAATCTGCGTTTGTAACCCAGCAATGTCGTCATCATAATCCTTGCAGCCTACAAAAGTAGTAGTTGCACCCAAAGTCAGAAACCCAAAGATCGCTAACTTCTTAAGAAAATACTTTTTTCTCATAATTAAAACAATTTTATATTTATAATCCATTAGTAAAATACATATTTGTGTATTTTTTCTCAATAATATCTCCCAGCATCTCATAAAATATTAAAATAGTAGGCATCCTTACCTGATGCGCACAACTAAATACATGGTAGCACTTTCTCATAATAATTTATATTTAAATAATTCATTCCGATCACAAAAAGCTAAAGCCCCTTATTGTCACTTGTTTCGTTTCTATAAATAGCCAATATTCTATATTGCACCGGAGAGATACCGGTCACTTTCTTAAATGATGCATAAAACGCGCTGATAGAAGAGAATCCACAGCTCTTCGCTATTTCTTTGATCGGCACAGACAAAGGATTAGCACTTAACTGCTTTTTACAATATTCTACTCTATACCGATTAATGAGGGTTTTAAAATTACAACCAAAGTACTTATTTATCGAATTGGATAAATAAGTGGTATTTGTCCCTACAACTGAACTAAACTTTATAAGTGACAAAGAAGAGTCTAAATAGATTTTCTTAGAATCCAGATTATAAAGGACTTCTTTATAAATTTGCACTTCTTGGTTCAGATCAATTATTGAAGAATCGATATCCTCATTTATATCAGTTGGAAAAGATCCCTTTTCTTTCAACAAATTAAGCTGAGACACAAACATTTTGAATAGACTTTGCATGCTTTTTATGTTTATTATAATTATTTTAATAGATCTAAATCCACGGCGAATATATTAATGATTATAAAACGATGCAAATAAAAAATTAAGTTATATAAGTTATAAGAATACTTATTTAAGATTTAGGATAAATTCCTATTTTAATCAACTATATATTACATTTTATTGATATAACTATAATATTATATTTGTCTGAGTATTATTCATTATCTTAATTAATCCTCAATACATCTTCCAACGTTTTATAAAATAGTAGTCTGAACTTAATGCTAAATTCACCTCCTGAACTTTCAAAAAAAACAATATTTAAATAAGACTCTTACTTTTAAAAACAGGAAAAAAGACTTTTATAAAATGAATTATATATCTGATTTATAATACTTATAAATCAGATCTGTTTTTGAAAAAAACAAAGATAAAACCTTTAATTAATAATATAAAAAGCAAAAAAAGGATATATGTACTATGTGGTTATTTTCCATGCTTATCCGGTAAATAAAAGTAGTTATCAGGTAATTATTTATTTTATATAAGACCTTTTTTATAACTAAAATACAATTATTTTACATAAAAATTAAATGACATCTATTTTATATATAAAGTAAAAGCAAAGCAGCAATAAATTCCAACTTATATTCATGCTACAAAAATTAATCTCTGAAATATAGGATAAAATATTAAAGAGGTAGTTGTTAAATAGAATGGAAATAATAATAAGCAAGAAAAGGTGGATTAAAAAACGGGAAACATAATGGACAAAGAATTAGTTTCTGTAGGTCAATTTACTGAAAGCGATACTATTCATGGAGAGTACTCTGTGCCCAAAGGATTGACAAAGATCGTTTTTCGACCTTCTTACTCCACAAAAACAACAAAAAAATAGCAATAACTAAAAACATATTCCTAATTTTGCAAAATCTTATTAATAATGTGTGCATATGGTATTGAATTACATTTGGATTGCTTTCTTTATTATCGCTTTCGTCATAGCTTTGATAAAATTAATTTTCTTTGGAGACACTCAGGTGTTTTCTGAAATCATGAATTCCACTTTCAGCTCATCCAAAACGGCATTCGATATCTCTTTGGGACTGACTGGTGTACTTTCTCTTTGGCTTGGAATTATGAAGATTGGAGAGAATGGAGGATTGATCGCTACTCTTTCTCGTTGGCTCAGCCCTGTTTTCTGCAAATTATTTCCAGATATTCCTAAAGGACACCCCGCTACAGGAGCTATTTTTATGAATATTGCTGCAAATATGCTTGGATTAGATAATGCTGCCACTCCTATGGGATTGAAGGCGATGAAGGAATTGCAAGAGTTGAACTCAAATAAGGATACTGCCAGTAATCCGATGATCATGTTTTTGGTGCTGAATACTTCGGGACTGACACTGATTCCTATTAGCATCATGGTTTACCGTGCTCAATTGGGAGCGGCACAGCCCACGGATGTTTTTATACCCATCATGATTGCCACTTTCTTTTCTACCCTTGCAGGCACCATTGCCGTGAGCCTTTATCAACGGATAAACTTACTGAACAAAACAATGCTTGTTTTCCTCGGAGCGATCAGCACTTTTATCGGTGGAATTATCTATCTATTTAGCACAATGCAACGAGAGCAAATTGACCTTTATTCCACGCTTTCGGCAAATATATTCTTGTTTTTGGTCATTATTTGCTTCATCACCGCAGGAATCCGAAAAAAAATAAATGTATATGAATCTTTTGTAGAAGGAGCCAAAGAGGGATTTGGCACTGCCGTGAGAATCATTCCTTATCTAATTGCTATTTTAGTAGGAATAGCGGTATTCAGAGCATCGGGAGCAATGGACTTAATCATTAAAGGGATTGAATATCTAGTGAAGATTTGTGGTTTGGACACTAGCTTTGTAGGAGGACTGCCCACTGCTTTAATGAAACCTTTGAGCGGAAGCGGCGCGCGGGGATTAATGGTTGATGCAATGAAAACTTATGGAGCCGACTCTTTTGTAGGGCGCCTTTCATGTATTTTCCAAGGTTCAACGGATACCACTTTCTATATTCTGGCTGTTTATTTTGGAAGCGTGGGAGTTAGAAAAACTCGCCACGCAGTTGTTTGCGGTTTAATAGCTGATCTTGCCGGAGTGATTGCCGCTATTTTAGTTTGCTATTTATTTTTCTATAAATAAGTTATATGGTTGTAAGTTATCAAACAGACGGAGTCAAAATGCCCGCCATTAAGAAAAGAGATACTACTGCATGGATTAAAACAGTGGCAAATTCGTATGAGAAAAAGATCGGGGAAATTGCTTATATCTTCTGCTCGGATGAAAAAATCATTGAAGTGAACCGTGAGTATCTCCATCACGATTATTACACTGATATCATCACATTCGATTATTGTGAAAACAATATCCTTTCAGGGGATCTCTTTATTAGTCTGGAGACAGTAAAGAGTAATTCTGAGCAGTTCAAGACCACGTATGAAGAGGAGCTTCATCGCACCATCATTCATGGCATTCTTCACCTCTGTGGCATTAACGATAAAGGAGAAGGAGAAAGGGAAATTATGGAGGCTGCCGAGAATAAAGCTTTAGCATTGCTAAAAGATTAGATACTTTATCTTGGCTATCATGTCCCATCTGTCATTAATTTAACATGAAAGACCTTGTTAAAGGGGCTTTTAATAGTGGTAGATAAAAATTGTATACTATTCATCTACCACCATTTCAGGGACATCTACCACTATTTTCAAATGTATGCACCACATATAGAAGCCTCTTTTCCTTCTTTGAGAAACTGCTATCCAATTCTTTTCTATTCATTCACTAAACATACTAAGTATTTTTCGTAAATTTGCAACGATAAAATAGGAAGAATCAATGGATTTTAAGTACGATGTAATTGTTATCGGAGCGGGACATGCCGGTTGCGAAGCTGCGGCAGCTGCCGCTAATTTGGGCTCTAAGACTTGTCTCATTACGATGGATATGAATAAAATAGCTCAAATGAGTTGTAATCCAGCTGTAGGTGGTATTGCCAAAGGACAAATAGTTCGGGAAATAGATGCGTTGGGTGGTTATATGGGTTTAGTAACTGACAAGACAACCATTCAGTTCCGCATGCTGAACCGCTCCAAAGGTCCGGCAATGTGGAGTCCTCGTGCCCAGTGCGACAGGAACAAATTTATCTGGGCTTGGAGAGAGATACTCGAAAACATTCCCAATCTACATATCTGGCAAGATACTGTCAAAGAAATAATCGTTGAAAACGGCGAAATTGTCGGTTTGAAAACCTTTATGGAAGTGGAATTCCGGGCGAAGACTGTAGTGCTCACCGCTGGAACATTCTTAAATGGATTAATGCACATTGGCAAAGTAAAGCTTCCCGGCGGAAGAATGGCTGAACCTGCATCTTATCTTTTAACCGAATCCATCGTAAAACATGGGGTAACATCCAGCAGGATGAAGACAGGAACTCCAGTGCGTATTGACGGCCGCAGTGTAAATTATGACCTCATGGGTGTGCAAGATGGAGAGACTGATTTTCATAAGTTCTCGTATATGGATACCGGCATCCGGCACTTAAAGCAATTGCAGTGTTGGAACTGCTATACAAATGAAGAAGTTCACCAGATTCTTAGAGATGGTTTGCAAGATTCTCCCCTATTCAACGGCCAAATACAAAGTATAGGGCCACGCTATTGCCCAAGCATTGAAACAAAGATCGTCACATTCCCCGATAAAACCCAGCACCAATTATTCCTGGAACCTGAAGGTGAAACCACAAATGAGCTTTATCTCAACGGTTTTTCTTCTTCACTCCCGCTGGATATTCAAATCCGTGCGTTGAAAAAGATCCCGGCATTCAAGGATATAATCATTTATCGTCCGGGATATGCAATTGAATATGATTATTTCGACCCGACTCAACTAAAACATACGTTGGAATCGAAGATTATTAAAAACTTGTTCTTTGCCGGGCAGGTAAATGGAACCACTGGATATGAAGAAGCGGGCGGACAAGGTCTCATCGCGGGAATCAATGCTCACCAAAACTGTCACAGAGGAGAACCTTTTATTTTAGGTCGCAATGAAGCTTACATTGGCGTTTTAATCGATGATTTGGTCACAAAAGGGGTAGATGAACCTTATCGGATGTTTACTTCCCGTGCAGAATATCGTATCTTACTTCGTCAGGATGATGCTGATATGCGCTTAACCGAAAGGTCTTATCAATTAGGATTAGCTAAGAAAGATCGCTATGACCTTTTGGTTGAGAAAAGAAATGAAGTAGATCGTATTGTGACATTTGCCCGAAACTATTCGGTGAAATCGGAATTAATTAATACGGCTCTCGAATATCTTGGCACTACTCCACTGAAACAGGGCTGCAAACTAATAGATATTATTAACCGACCACAAATTACGCTAGAGAACATCGCCGAACATATTCCCGCATTTCAAGATGAACTGGATCGGATTTGCGAAAGAGAAGAAGAAACAATTGAGGCAGCCGAAATACTTATCAAGTATGAAGGTTACATTAACCGCGAGAAATTAATTGCGGATAAAATAGAACGTCTCGAAACTATTAAGATCAAAGGAAAATTTGACTACGAAAATATAAAATCTCTTTCAACTGAAGCTAGGCAGAAACTAATTAAAATTGATCCGGAAACCATTGCTCAAGCAAGTAGAATACCGGGCATCTCGCCAAGCGATATAAACGTCCTGCTGGTACTTTCAAGAAAATAAACGGCACGTTTCACGTGAAACAAAAAGATTAATAAGGAACGATTAAAAGACTGGCTATGAACAAAGAAAAGCTAATTAAAAGTATTAGGAATGTACCGAACTTCCCCATTCCGGGGATACAGTTCAAAGATGTAACAACTCTATTCAAAGACGCAAGTTGTTTGCAAGAACTTTCTGATGCCTTATATGAAATGTACAAGGATAAAGGAATAACAAAAGTGGTAGGTATTGAATCCCGGGGATTTATTATGGGTCCCATTTTGGCAACAAAGCTAGGCGCAGGATTTGTCCCTATGCGTAAACCGGGCAAGCTTCCTGCGGAGACGTTAGAAGAAAGTTATGATAAGGAATATGGAACGGATACTATCCAGATTCATAAAGATGCAATCTCTGAAAATGATGTAGTATTGCTTCATGATGACCTTCTTGCCACTGGAGGAACAATGGAGGCTGCTTACAAATTGACCAAAAGATTTAATCCAAAAGCCATATACATCAATTTTCTTATTGAATTGAAGGAACTGAACGGACGTGCCGTTTTTGATAATGACGCTCACGTTGAAGCCGTTCTGACTCTATAATTTCTAAACTACCAAAAGAATGGAACCTCAGGAACTAAATGCTTCGGACTATTTAAAGGGAATTGTCTCCAATCTTCCCGAAGGGCCTGGTATTTATCAGTATTTAAATTCTGAAGGTACCATTATTTATGTAGGGAAAGCAAAGAATCTTAAGCGTAGGGTCTATTCTTACTTTAGCAAAGAACACGAACCGGGAAAGACAAGAATCCTGGTGAGTAAGATCGCGGACATTCGTTATATAGTGGTAAATACTGAGGAAGATGCACTGTTATTAGAGAATAATCTGATAAAGAAGTATAAACCTCGGTATAACGTACTGCTTAAGGATGATAAGACTTACCCTTCTATTTGCGTAAGTAACGAGTATTTTCCACGGATATTCAAAACGCGAAGAGTGATCCGTGACGGCTCTTCCTACTATGGACCTTATAGCCATCTGCCTTCCATGCACGCCCTATTAGATCTGGTTAAGCATCTTTATCCTATCCGTACCTGTCATTTGAACCTAATTCCCGAGAATATTCGTGCAGGCAAATTTAAAGTTTGCCTGGAATATCATCTTAAAAACTGTGCCGGACCCTGTGTGGGACTCTATTCTCACAACGATTATATGAAAAATATAGCTGAAATCAAGGAGATATTTAAGGGGAACACACAAGAAATAAGTAGGATCCTATTTCAAGAGATGCAAAATTTAGCGAAGGAGTTAAAGTTTGAAGAGGCACAAAAGGTAAAGAACAGATATGATTTAATAGAGAATTACCGCGCAAAGTCCGAAGTGGTTAGTTCCGTTCTCCATAATATCGATGTATTTTCTATTGCCGACGATGAAAAGTCAGCCTTCATTAACTACCTGCATATTACGAATGGTAGCATCAATCAAGCGTTTACTTTTGAATATAAGAAGAAACTCAACGAGACACCGGAAGAGTTGCTTTCACTCGGAATTGTGGAAATGCGAGAGCGTTATAAAAGCCTTTCAAAGGAAATCATTGTTCCTTTTGAGATGGAAATGCAACTAAACGAGATCGTATTCACCGTTCCACAAAGAGGGGATAAAAAGAAATTGCTCGATCTTTCACTGATGAACGTCAAGCAATACAAGGTAGATCGGCTGAAACAGGCTGAAAAGCTGAATCCGGAACAACGAAGTATTCGGATTATGAAGAAGATTCAAAGCGATCTTCACCTCAAGGAATTGCCGATGCATATAGAATGTTTTGATAATTCCAACATACAAGGCGCCTATCCCGTTGCTTCATGCGTGGTATTTAAAAAGGCTAAACCTTCCAAGAAAGACTATCGTCATTTTAATATAAAGACAGTAGAAGGTCCAAATGACTTTGCATCCATGGAAGAGGTCGTTTACAGGCGGTATAAGCGCTTATTAGACGAAGACCAGCCTCTCCCTCAATTAGTTATTGTTGACGGCGGAAAAGGACAACTTAGTTCGGCTCAGAAGATCTTTACTGAGCTCAATCTATTCGGTAAAATCACCCTGATTGGCATCGCCAAAAGGTTAGAAGAGATCTTCTTTCCCAATGATCCCTACCCTATTTACTTAGATAAAAACTCTGAAAGCTTAAAAGTGATCCAACACCTACGGGATGAAGCTCACCGATTCGGCATTACCTTCCATCGGAATAAGCGCAGCAAAGGACAAACAACCTCTGCGTTAGATGAAATAAAAGGCATTGGCGAGAAAACCAAAACTGCATTATTTAAAGAATTCAAGAGCGTGAAGCGCATTAAAGAAGCCTCATTTGAAGAAATCGCTGCGATCGTAGGCGATGCTAAAGCAAAAAATATCCTTGAAAACCTTAGCAAATAAAGTTATAATTACTACTTTTGTGGTTCGCGATAATAAGAAATAAGATCAACATGAGAGTGGTAATACAACGCGTCAGCCATGCTTCTGTCACAATTGAAGGGAAATGTAAATATGCTATAAAAGAGGGACTACTTGTTCTTATAGGCATCGAAGAAGCAGACGGAAAGGATGACATTGAATGGCTTTGCAAGAAGATTGTGAATCTACGAATCTTTGACGATGAACATGGAATAATGAATAAATCAGTGCTGGATATCCAGGGAGAAATTCTTGTGATCAGCCAATTTACTCTCCATGCATCTACCAAAAAAGGCAATCGTCCTTCCTACATTAAGGCGGCAAAAGCAGAAATCTCTGTGCCATTATACGAAGTTTTCTGCCAGGAACTGAGCCTTTCACTAGGGAAAGAGGTAGGCACCGGTAAGTTTGGCGCAGACATGAAAGTGGAGCTTTTAAACAATGGTCCGGTAACGATTGTTATGGATACTAAAAACAAGGAATAATGACACTTGAAGAGGCACAAAAAGAGGTAGATAATTGGATCAAAACATACGGAGTCCGTTACTTTAGTGAGCTGACCAACATGGCCATTCTGACTGAAGAAGTAGGTGAACTGGCCAGAGTTATTGCCCGAAAATACGGCGATCAATCTTTCAAAAAAGGGGAAGAATGCAATTTGGCCGATGAAATGACGGATGTGCTTTGGGTACTTCTTTGCCTGGCCAACCAGACGGGAGTGAATCTGACTGAGGCATTCCAAAAGAATATTGAAAAAAAAACCAACAGAGATAAAGAGAGACATATAAATAATCCTAAACTTACAGAGAATGGAAAATAATGAAATAGAGAAAAGTAAGTACGATATTGCACTGGAGAAGTACAATACCAACCTGAATGATGAGGATATCAAGGCAAAAGTAGCTGCAATAATTAAGAAAAACGTACCCGAAAATAATACGGTTGAAGTAAAGAAATTGCTCTTTCATTGCATTGATTTGACCTCGCTTAATACTTCAGACACAGAAGAACATATAATAGAATTCACTGAAAAAGTCAATAAGTTTGCCGATGAATATGCTGATCTGGACAATGTAGCCGCCATTTGTGTCTACCCCAATATGGCAGGAATCGTGAGCACTACTTTGGAAGTTGATGATGTAAAAATCGCAGCCGTAAGCGCGGGCTTTCCTTCGTCGCAAACCTTTATAGAAGTAAAGATTGCTGAGACAGCAATGGCGCTGATGGAAGGTGCAAATGAGATCGATATTGTGATCTCCGTAAGCAAATTCCTGAGCGGAGATTACGAAACAATGTGTGACGAAATTCAGGAAATAAAAGATACGTGTAAGGAAAAACACCTGAAAGTGATCCTCGAAACCGGAGCTTTGGGTAGCGCATCTAACATCAAAAAGGCTTCTATCCTATCCATCTACGCCGGTGCCGACTTTATAAAAACATCCACTGGCAAGCAGCAACCCGCCGCTACACCAGAGGCTGCCTATGTAATGTGCGAAGCCATTAAGGAATACTATGCAGAAACAGGGAATAAAATCGGTTTTAAGCCCGCTGGAGGCCTGAACACCGTAAACGACGCGCTGATATACTACAGCATTGTAAAAGAGGTTCTAGGGAAAGAATGGCTCACTAACGAACTTTTCCGTTTAGGAACCAGCCGACTGGCCAATCTTCTGCTATCAGAGATTAAAGGAGAAGAGATTAAATTCTTCTAAATCGGTCAGATATAAGCTTCGGAAAACTGAAAATTAATAAACAGCAAATAGAGATCCCCTGTATTATTCTAATTAAAAAAAAGAAAATACAGGGGATTCATTTATATATTAAGTAAAGAAGTCTTGATTATTAAAGTATTTCTTAAAGAAGAATCAAGCAAAAGATCTACTGCTTATTTGTGTAACCTCTACACTTTACTTCCGTAAAGCCTACGCCTAATCTAAAAAATATAAAGAGAAATCTGATTAACATTCAAGAAGATTACCCCTATTTCTTTCGATCTATCACATAATCTAAATACGACAAAAGCGATTTTTTGATCTCTGATTCAGGAAGGTTCTCTAGCAATTCCATTGCCTTGGCATGATAACCAAGCATTGTTTTAGTCGCATATTCAATGCCACCATTCTGTTTGGAAAAGTCCATTAAACGAACAATTTCATCATTCGTCGCTACACCGGATTTAACTTTATCAGCCAATTCCTTCCCTACCGGACCGCCCGCATTATTCAAAGCATAAATGGCAGGAAGCGTTAATTTGCCCTCCCGCATATCATTCCCGGTAGGTTTCCCCACCTCAGGGTTTTCATAATAATCAAAAATGTCATCTTTTATTTGAAAGCAAATACCAATATATTCACCTAACAAACGAGCTATTTGTACTTGTTCAGCTGAAGCTCCCGAAGATAAAGCGGCAGATTGTGTACAGGCGGCAAAGAGCGCAGCCGTCTTTTTACGAATCACATCAAAGTATACTTGCTCAGATATCTCACTATTACTTACATTCGATAGCTGAAGAAGTTCTCCCTCGGACAAGTCTTGTCCCAAACAAGAAACCACCTTTATTACCTCTTGATTACCCGAAAAAGCGGCCTGAATTAAGCAAGTGGCCAACAAATAATCACCAACCAAGATAGATACTTTATTATTGTATAAAGCATTAACGGAAGCTTGACCACGGCGTTCAATACTGTCATCCACCACGTCATCGTGTACCAAACTGGCAGTGTGAAGTAACTCTAAAGAGACCGCGGCATGAAGTGTAGATTGCGAAACCTCTCCAAATAATTTAGCAATAAGTAGAACAAGAATAGGACGCATCATCTTCCCCTTTCGCTGCCTGATATGTAAAAGCACCTCTTGCAACAAGGGGGTTGGGTTAGTCAATGAGCTATCAAATAGCTCTTTGAACCGCTCCAGATCTGAAATAATAGGAGACTTAATCTGAGATAATCTGTCCATACTACATACTATTTGGACACAAAAGTAATAATAAAACCATTAATACAGTATTTTTTTGTACTTTTACCAAAGAAAAATACGAAAGATTATGAATCAAACAGATAAATTGTTCCTTTTAGATGCTTACGCACTCATATATAGAGCATATTATGCTTTTATTAAAAGTCCGCGAATCAACTCAAAAGGGTTCAACACTTCTGCAATACTTGGCTTTGTAAATACGTTGGAAGAGGTCTTAAAAAAGGAAAATCCTACACATATTGGGGTAGCATTCGACCCTTCTGGCCCAACTTTCAGGCATGAAGCCTACGAAAAATATAAAGCGCAACGGGAAGAAACTCCTGAAGCGATTAGACTTTCCGTGCCAATAATCAAGGATATTATCCGTGCGTATCGCATCCCGATTCTCGAAGTCTCAGGTTTTGAAGCGGATGATGTAATCGGAACTCTTGCCACGGAAGCAGATAAAAAAGGAATTACAACTTATATGATGACTCCGGATAAAGACTATGGCCAGTTGGTAACCGATCATGTTTTTATGTATCGTCCTAAATATGGTGACAAAGAATTTGAAATATTGGGAGTGGAGCAAGTGAAAGCAAAGTTCGACATTTCCTCTCCTGCTCAAGTAATCGACATGCTTGGTCTCATGGGTGATGCTTCGGATAACATTCCAGGCTGTCCAGGTGTAGGAGAAAAGACGGCGCAAAAATTAATTGCTGAGTTTGGCAGTGTAGAGAATCTACTCCAACATACCGACCAATTAAAAGGTGCACTGAAAACAAAAGTGGAAACTAATAAAGAGATGATCACTTTCTCCAAATTTCTTGCAACCATCAAAATTGATGTTCCTATTGAATTAAAAATGGATGAGCTCATTCGTGAAGAAGCGAATGAAGATGAATTGAGAAAAATTTTCGAGGAATTAGAATTTCGCACGTTAATTGATCGGATATTTAAAAATGAGAAGAAACAAGTAAATTTAGCTCCACAACAAGGCGATCTCTTTGCATTATTTACGCCCGATGGGCCAATTGAGGAAAAATACTCAAATCTCACAGGCTTAGAACAGCTGGATTACAAGTATCAACTTGTTGATAATGAAGATAAAAGACGTGATTTTATTCAAAAGATACTAACAAGTGACATTATCAGTCTAGACACGGAGACCACCGGAACCGATCCCATCGTAGCAGAATTGGTGGGAATGAGCTTCAGCATTGCGGAAAACCAAGCCTATTATATTCCTGTCCCTCCCCAAAGAGACGAAGCGCAAAAAATTGTTAATGAGTTACGTCCGATCTTCGAAAATGAGAAATCACTCAAGGTGGGCCAAAATATCAAGTACGATATGCTGATACTTCAAAATTATGGAGTGGAAGTGAAAGGCAAACTTTTTGATACAATGGTAGCACACTATGTTCTCCAACCGGAACTTCGGCATGGGATGGATTATCTTGCCGAGATTTATCTGAATTACGACACAGTGAAAATTGAAGAACTAATTGGAGCGAAAGGAAAGAATCAAGGAAACATGCGTGACCTCTCCCCGGAACAAGTTTACAAATATGCTTGTGAAGACGCCGATGTAACTTTGAAGCTAAAAAATATTCTGGAAAAGGAATTGAAAAAAAACGGCATGGAAGATTTATTCTATAATGTAGAAATGCCACTGATTCCGGTCCTTGTTAACATTGAAAGTAATGGGATGAGGATCGATACCGAATCTCTCAAACAAACTTCCAAGGATTTCACTATCCGGATGAATGAAATAGAAAAAGAAATTTATTCATTGGTTGGCATGGAATTCAATATTTCTTCACCCAAGCAAGTAGGTGAAGTGCTCTTCGAAAAACTACAAGTGGTGGAAAAAGCCAAGAAAACAAAGACAGGACAATATTCTACTTCAGAAGAAGTTCTTCAAAGCTTGAGAAACCGACATCCTGTTGTAGAGAAAATTCTTGAATATCGTGGACTAAAGAAGCTGCTAAGTACGTACATTGATTCGCTTCCTTTGCTGATTAATCCCAAGACTGAAAGGATTCACACCTCATTTAATCAGACAGTTACCGCAACAGGACGATTAAGTTCCAGCAATCCAAACTTGCAGAATATACCTATCCGCGATGAGGATGGTAAAGAAATCCGTAAAGCTTTTATCCCCGATGATGGATCTCTCTTCTTCTCTGCGGATTACTCCCAGATTGAACTGAGAATTATGGCTCATCTTAGTGAGGACAAAAATATGATTGACGCCTTTCTTTCCGGGTATGATATTCATGCGGCTACGGCTGCAAAAGTCTACAAAACAGATATTTCCGAGGTAACAAAAGAGATGCGCCGGAAAGCAAAAACGGCCAACTTCGGTATTATATACGGAATATCTGTATTTGGATTAGCGGAAAGAATGGGAGTAGACAGGAAAGAAGCGAAGGAACTTATTGACGGGTACTTTGAAACATACCCAAAAGTGAAAGAATATATGGAGAAAAGCATTGAGGTAGCCAAGAAAAATAGTTATGTGGAGACTATATTCCATCGAAAAAGATTCCTTCCCGATATTAATTCACATAATAGTGTGGTTCGGGGATATGCGGAAAGAAATGCGATCAATGCTCCCATCCAGGGAAGTGCAGCTGATATTATCAAAGTAGCAATGATCAATATTTTTAACCGGTTCAAAAAAGAAAAAGTACAAGCAAAGATGATTTTACAAGTGCATGATGAACTTAACTTCAGTGTTCCGGTTAACGAAAAAGAGTTAGTGGAGCAGATCGTTATAGAAGAAATGGAAAGAGCATATAAAATGCATGTTCCATTGAAAGCCGACTGTGGTTGGGGGAAAAATTGGCTGGAAGCGCATTAATTAGGAGTAATAATTAAAATACAATATCTTTGCAAGTAAACTTAAAATTCATAGAGGCAATACTAATTTCTCGCAAATAGGCTTCCCTTTTGATGAAATAATTTGTCTGATTCAAACAATATACTATCATGAAACAAACAGAAAAACAAGAAAAGCAACTAGCGATTATTGAATCTGCTCCTATTGTTTATCTTTCTACAATAGATGCGAAAGGATTCCCTTCTACCCGTGCCATGCTGAACCTGAGGAATAAAAAACAATACCCTCATCTGATTCCAATGTACGAGGTGGAAGAAAACCAATTGACTGTATATCTTACTACAAATACCTCTTCAACAAAGATCAAAGAGATCGCAATTAATAATAAAGCAAATCTTTATTTTTGCAATCCGGAAAACTTCAAAGGTACAATGTTACAAGGAAGAATAGAAATAGTAACTGATCGCGATTTCAAGCACAAGGCATGGATGAAAGAATGGGAAATGTATTATCCTGAAGGAGTAGACTCGCAAGATTTTTCTATGCTGAAGTTTATCCCCAATAATCTTAAAAGTTATACTAACTTTCAGACTGAAACCGAAAAAATAGACTAATATCGCTCCTCCATTGTTATGAAAAAAATTATTCTTGTTCTTTGCTTATTCCCATTTTTCAGCCTGTCGGCACAAACTCAACAGGCTCAATCTCCGGATTATTTGCCTTACGGGGTGCAAAAGAATATGCCCGTTGCCTATCAAAAAATGAAACAGCAACTCACCTATCCTATGGCCTGGGGAAAATCGCCTATTAAAAAGTTCGATCAATGGAAAAAAGCCGGAAGGGAAGTCCTTTTTTCCTGCCTGAATCCCGCGCCTCCTTCCGCTCCTTTCAATATGAAAGTGCTTGAAAAAGAGCAAAGAAACGGATATGAAGCAAGAAAGATTGTGCTAAACATCTCGGGGTTTGACCGCATCCCTGCGTATTTATTAGTCCCTAATAAAGGGAAAGGTCCCTACCCTGCCGTGGTAATGTTACATGATCATGGCGCTAAATTTTCGATTGGAAAGGAAAAGATGGTCAGACCTTTTGGTGTTTCGGCAGAAGTATTAGCAGATGCCGACAAATGGTCAGTGCAATGTTATGATAGTGTCTATGTGGGCGATTATTTTGCGGCGCACGGTTACGTGGTTCTCTCTATTGACGCCCTGTTTTGGGGTGAAAGAGGAAGAAAAGAAGGCGTAAACTATGAAACTCAGCAAGCACTTGCCTGTAACTTAATGCAGATGGGCTATTCATGGTGTGGGATTATCACGTATGACGATATAAGAAGTGTTGATTTTCTTGCCTCTTTACCTGAAGTAAATGCCGAAAAGATTGGTACACTAGGCTTTTCAATGGGGGCACACCGTGCTTGGATGCTGGCTGCGGCATCGGACAAAGTAAAGGTGGGAGCTGCCATTTGCTGGATGAATACCACCGATTCTCTGATGACACTCACCAATAATCAAAATAAAGGCGGAAGTGCCTGGGCCATGCTTGTGCCCGGAATTCGTAACTATATGGATTATTCCGATGTGGCTGCCTTGGCTTGTCCCAAACCGATGCTGTTCTTCAACGGATTACGCGATAAACTTTTTCCGGTAAATGGTGTAAAAGATGCTTATAAAAGCCTTCATTCCACGTGGAACAGCCAGAATGCTAATGATAAACTTATAACTAAGTTTTGGGATGGTCCTCACTTCTTTAGCAAAGAAATGCAGCAAGAAACACTTGCTTTTTTTAATAAATATCTGAAATAAGAACAATTGAAAATTGCTTATAAAATATTACTCTCAAAAGAATCAATTGAACATCAATAAATTAAAGGCTAAAACTAAAATATTACAAGATCTGTTGGCTTTTAAATTACCACCAATCAATACGTTTTCTTCTTAGAATAATAAACCGACTACTCATTATGATGTTCCAATTTATAACTTTAGATCATCCGCTTTTTAATAAGTTGCCCACTACCCTATTTAAATGATTATAAAAAATAACAATTCTCAAGAAAGTCACTATAGAAACACACTCCTTTTTCTGCTGAAAAAGGTTTCTATAAGGTCTAATTCATAAAGTTATCCCACTCTTTTACAAGGAAACGAGCAAGTGAATCGGAAAATCTTCTTGAGTCAGACTTCTTCCTGCGTTGGCAGGACGGGGGTTTTTCAGGCTGGGAAGTGCTACTTCAGTGCACATCACCGGAAATGAAATGGTCTGCGGTTGAACAATTTGCTGATGCACAACCGACTTTCTTTGTTTTCTTTCTACAGCTTTCTGCAATACCGGCGCTTGCCGATAAACAGTATCGGTTTGTTTTTCAGTAACCACCACGGTGTCATTCACCGCTAACCGATCATCCTTCGATGAATTCCCGAATGGAAAGTTCCAACCAATCAGTACACCTACCAAGCAAGCGGCGGCAAGCCACCAAGGAGAAATACCCATCCTGTGGGAAGGACGTTCTTGTTGCTCTATTTTTTTTATCAAGGAATCGAAGGAACGAGGCGGATTCTCTGCTTTATCCTTCTCATATAGCGCTTTAGAAGCTTTCAAGAGATGCTTCATTTCAGCGGATTCTTCTAGTTTATTCAACTCTTCATTCTTCATTGATTATTGTTTTACAGGGTTATACATGGATAATGATTGAGACAAACTACGCAAAGCATAGTGGAGTCTCGACTTCACAGTACCTTCCGGACAAACAAGTATACGGGCTATTTCCGGTATAGATAGCTCTTCGTCATAGCGAAGAGTAAAGGCTGCCAATTGCTCTCCGGTAAGTTTTTGAAGAGATTCCCTTAGTTGGGTTTCAAAGACAGCCCGATCATACAGTTGCTCAAAGATGGGTTCTTCAATGTCCGAAGAAGTAACCTTCAATTCCGCTTCATGATTCTCCACCACCTCCTGATGGCGATATTCATTTTTACACAAGTTGTACGCCATTGAGAAGGCCCACGAAGAGAAAATCTTTCCCTCTCCGTAGGCGCTTCTGCTTTCATAAACTTTAAGAAAGAGTTCTTGTGTAAAGTCCTCAGCTTTAGCAATATCATATCCAAGCATACGAATAAAGAATCCTTGAAGGCGCCTTGCGTAGCGCAAGTAGAGTTCCTCAAAAGCTTTGGTGTCACCCTTGGAAACCCATCGCATTAGCTCTTCGTCCGTATCTTGTTTATATGAGTGAAATATCCTCATTTCCCGCTTGGTTCAAGGCATTTCAAATACTCATTTTTACTATCACTATTATCAAAATGGTAATTATCAATAATGGCATGAAGTTGAGTTTTTAATTTAGTATAGTTATTTAAATCTCCTGTAACACGATAAAATTCCAGAAGTGAACGGAACCCCGTCACGTAATTCATGCTAATGTGCCCAACCACATCCTTATACCCATCAGGATTAAAACTCTCTTTCAGGTAATCCAACAAGTAAGTTTGCTCATAATTGCGCTTTGTTACTGCTAGGTTATCGTATGATTTGGATGAATATTTCATTACTAACCCCTCAGAATAAAGACTATCTTTAAATGAAGTAATTGTTTCGTCATCAATGGCTGAGAAATAAACCGGACGACGCGTGTATTTAATTATATGTTTTACTATTTCAATTGACAATTGATTATTAGCTGGATATTTGGCGTTCAGTTCTTTATCAGTTCCCGGAAAAGGAGGAACACCCAACTCCTTGAGAACTCGCTCCCGATAATTCTCCTCATACAAGAAAGGAAGACAGACTAATTTCTTATCCTTAAACAGATTCTTGCCATATTGAAGCAGCAATTTAGGATAGATTGAATTATCTCCATTGGCAAATATAATGCCATCCTTATCTATTCCAGCCATCTCATTATAATCATAATTCATCAATCCTGCCGAGTATTTTCCGCTTTCATACCACTTCTTACAAGTGTTTGTGCAAAGAGTATCATTTTGAGTCAATATCGCAAAAGACACATAATCCGGGAAAAAGCTCACTTCGTCAGGACGCATCGAAATAGCCTTAACCATATAAGCACTTTTACTCAAATCGTTTCCGCCATGGTAATACATCATCACGTTATACGTATAAGAATCAGGTATTGCCCGCTTCATTCCTTTCATAATTTTATCCAATCGGGCGTAGATCTTTTCATAATCCTTCTCCCCTTCTGCGCAAACGAATTCATATTTTGTGGCTCGGTAATAACTTTCCCACGCAACCTCATTATGTTTGTCATTACTAATCTCCTTCTTCCATGCTTCAGCTTGCTGCTTATACCACTCTGCGTCATGCTGCACTTGGACAAAAGTAACTACTTTCTGAGGTGTTTGTGCAAAGGATACTTGAAAAACAAAACAGATAATTATAAATCCGATATACTTTTTTTTCATGTTCATTTTTAATTTCGTTATTAAATGTCTACTCATCGTGAGGAACAGTTCCATGATAGCATACACCCCAGCCAAGGAAACGTTCAAAGATACTCAAGTTATTTTTTCTGTTTGATATATATCGGGAAGGTATTTTGATATATATCTGACACACTCTTTGATATATATCTGACACACTCTTTGATATATATCAAAATAGTAGTTAGCTATATATCAAACAGAACTTATTTCTTGGATAAATGGAAGATCTCTATAGTTAGATGTTATTAATAGCCAAGGTAAACGAGTAATTCTTTGCATTCCCCCGAATAATTTGTACTTTTGTGAGCTGGAAAAGATTTAAAATAAGAAATAAATAAACGATAGATAGAATGGCTTTACAATGTGGTATCGTAGGACTTCCCAATGTGGGAAAATCGACTCTCTTTAATTGCTTGTCCAACGCAAAGGCGCAAGCTGCAAACTTTCCTTTTTGTACGATAGAACCTAACGTTGGTGTAATCACTGTTCCCGATGAACGGCTGAATAAGCTTGCTGAATTGGTGCACCCTAATCGCATAGTGCCTACCACGGTTGAGATTGTGGATATTGCCGGACTGGTGAAAGGTGCCAGCAAGGGTGAAGGTTTAGGGAATAAGTTCCTTGCCAACATCCGCGAAACGGATGCGATCATTCACGTTCTTCGCTGTTTTGACGACGAAAATGTGGTGCATGTGGACGGATCTGTCAACCCTATTCGCGACAAAGAGATCATTGATTACGAACTTCAGCTGAAAGACCTGGATACTATCGACAGCCGCATTCAGAAAGTACAGAAACAAGCGGTAACAGGCGGTGACAAAGTGGCAAAGATGACGTATGACGTACTTGCAAAATATAAGGCGGTTCTGGAACAAGGGAAGTCGGCCCGCACAGTTCAGTTTGAAACAAAGGACGAACAAAAATTAGCCAAAGAGCTATACTTACTCACCAGTAAACCGGTTCTCTATGTATGCAACGTGGACGAAGCCAGTGCCGTGAACGGAAATAAGTACGTGGAACTGGTACGTGAGGCGATTAAAGAAGAAGATGCCCAATTGCTTATCGTAGCTGCCAAGATAGAATCCGAAATTGCTGAGTTTGAAACGTTCGAAGAACGTGAAATGTTCCTCAGTGAGATTGGATTGGTGGAATCGGGAGTAGCCAGACTTATTAAATCTGCCTACACATTGTTGAATTTGGAGACTTATTTCACCGCTGGTGTGCAGGAAGTCCGTGCATGGACTTACCTCAAAGGAAGCAAAGCTCCGCAGTGTGCCGGAGTGATTCACACGGACTTTGAAAAAGGTTTTATCCGTGCGGAGGTTATTAAATACCATGACTTTATAGAATATGGCTCGGAAGCTGCCGTAAAAGAAGCGGGTAAACTGGGTGTGGAAGGTAAGGAATATGTAGTGGAAGACGGTGACATCATGCACTTCCGCTTTAATGTATAACAAAACATCATGGCTGCAAAATATCTGATTATAGGAACCGGCGGCGTGGGAGGAAGTATCGCCGCTTTTCTTGCTTTGGCGGGTCACAATGTGACTTGCATTGCACGCGGAGCTCACTTGAAAGCAATGCAGGAGGACGGCTTAAAACTGAAATCCGGATTGAAAGGAGAACATACCGTCCACATAAACGCTTGTACGGCGGAGGAATATTCAGATAAAGCCGATGTGATTTTTGTCTGCGTAAAAGGGTATTCCATTGATTCTATCACGGAACTAATAGCAAAGGCTGCCCACAAAGACACGCTTGTGATACCAATTCTCAACGTCTATGGCACCGGGTCCAAGATACAAAGCAAGGTACCTCAGGTAACCATTCTCGATGGTTGCATCTACATTGTGGGATTCGTCTCCGCTCCGGGCGAGATTACCCAGATGGGAACCATCTTTCGTCTCGTGTTTGGTGCCCGAAAAGAAGACAATGTACCTTATGAAAAGCTTCAGGAAGTGCAGAAAGTCCTTCAGGAGAGTGGTATTAAAGCACCCATTTCAGACGATATCAACCGTGATACATTCGTGAAATGGTCGTTCATCTCCGCGATGGCTTGTACTGGCGCATACTATAACGTTCCCATGGGAGAAGTGCAAAAAGAGGGAAAAATACGGGACACTTTCATCGGTCTATCACGGGAAAGTACCGCCATTGGCAAAGCTCTTGGAATAGATTTCACGGAAGATCCGGTGGCCTATAACCTCAAAGTAATTGATAAGTTAGACCCCGCCACCACAGCTTCCCTGCAAAAAGACCTCGCCAAAGGACATGAATCGGAAATCGATGGCTTACTCTTTGACCTTATTTCCAAAGGAGATCAACTGGGAATTGAAGTGCCTACTTACAAGTTATTAGCAGAAAAATTTAACTAAACAAAGACATCATGAGCAGCTTGCTGGCGTATATCACTTGGAATCCTGACTTAGAAATATTTACTGCTTTTGGCATTACCCTTCGTTACTATTCAGTCCTGTTTGCATTAGGGTTGCTGGCGGCATACTACGTGGTGCATTACTTGTACAAAGATCAGAACATTCCTGAAAAGAAGTTTGAACCACTCTTTTTCTACTGTTTCTTCGCCATCTTAATCGGTGCGCGACTGGGGCATTGCCTTTTCTATCAGCCGGACTACTTCCTCTCCCACCCTGTGGAAATGATACTTCCCATAAAGTTTACTCCAGACGGAATAAAGTTTACCGGCTATGAAGGCCTGGCAAGTCATGGCGGAACCATCGGTCTGCTTGTAGCCCTTTGGCTCTATGTGCGAAAGACCAAGCTAAACTACATGGATGTGCTCGATATGATTGCCATAGCCACACCCATCGCAGCCTGCTGCATCCGCTTAGGTAACTTGATGAACTCCGAAATCATTGGGAAAGTAACCAATGTTCCCTGGGCATTTATTTTTGTCCGTGAAGATAAGTTACCTCGCCATCCTGCCCAACTCTATGAAGCATTAGCGTATCTCCTCTTCTTTTTCCTCAACATCTTCCTTTACAAAAAATATAAAGGCAAGCTTCACCGAGGCTTTTTCTTTGGATTAACCATCACTCTCATTTTTACTTTCCGTTTCTTTGTGGAATTTCTGAAAGAAAATCAGGTAGGTTTTGAAGATGGAATGAGCATTAATATGGGCCAATGGCTCAGCATCCCTTTCATTATTCTGGGAATTGCCTGCATATTCGGAGGTAAATATCTTGAAAAAAAATCAGCTGACCAATAAAAAAGACAAATATAAATATACATTGCTATTCTTTTTATATTACTTTTGTTTTAGCTAAATTATTTATCTAGTAAAATCTTAAGTTTTTTTATAAAAAGAATAATATGAAAAAAATGATTTATTTAGTTCTGCTGCTAATTTGTGTGCAGACAGAAGTGTACGGCCAAAGAAAGGTTACTGTCGTTGAGCCCGAATCTTCTGTAAATCAAGCAGGGAAAGCACTCAAAAGAAAAGTAGCCATCTCCCGTTTCACCAACGAAACCCAGTATGCCAAAGGACTCTTTTATGACAAAGACAATGATCCTATGGGTAAACAAGCGTTGGACATTTTATCTGCTAAACTGGCATCTTCCGGGAAATTTATTTTATTAGAAAGAAATGATCTTAATGAGTTGCTCAAAGAATCCTCAAAGTCCGATAACTCTTACCAGAATGTTGGAGCGGATTATTTGATCATTGGTTCCATCACTGAGTATGGCCGTAAAAACATTGGCGATGTAAAGGTCTTCTCTACCAGCAAAACTCAAATTGTTGAAGCTGCGGTGAGTATCCGTTTGGTTGACGTTTCCACCGGGCTCATCATCTATTCTGAGGAAGCCAAGGGAACTGCCGAACAAAAAACCAAGCAAACACTTGGAGTGGGTGGTAAAGCGGATTACGATGCAACTTTAAGCGATAAAGCAATCTCTATGGCTATCTCCAAATTAGTAGAGAATATCATTAATAACTGCATGGATAGGCCTTGGAAATCTTATTTTCTTTCTTACGACAATGATGCCATTCTTATCTCAGGCGGAAAGAGTCAGGGAATAGAGGCTGGAGATAAATTTAGTGTCAAGTTAAAAGGAAAAACCGTAAAGAACCCACAAACCGGAATGAGTATAGAACTTCCAGGAAAAAAGGTGGGTGAAATTTCCATCTCTATGACTGGTGGAGACACACCGGACACTGAATATTCCATAGTAACATTTACTGAAGGAGAGATTGATAAAACAAATCTGAATAACTATTATATTGAGGAGAAAAAATGATGAAAACAAAATATATTGCTCTATTCTTTGTGTGCATCTGCACACTTCTCACTAGCTGTAAAGTAGGAAGTTTTAGTCAGGAAAGAGGATTAACGGATCAGGCATATTTACTCTTCGTAGCAAACGAGAAGTATGATAACGATGTTCAGGTTATCATTGATGGTAAAACCACATTCAATGCTCAAGTTCTCAAAGAGAAAAAAGGAACGATAAAAGGAAACACTTATGCAATTGCCAAAGGAAAAAGAAATCTGAAGATTATTTACGATGGCAATGTGATTTATAATAAGGAAATCTTCGTCTCTGCCCAAGAGACTAAAAAAATACAATTGCCATGAAGAAAACAATAATCTGTTTAGCTTGCTGTGCATTGTCATTAAGTTCTTGCGTAACTCAGGAAAGCGCCCTCTATTCATGGAAAGATTACGAAAAGACGTCCTATAATTACTATAAGAAACAAACTCCGGAAAGCACTGAAGCCCTATTGCAAACATATTCACAAATGATTAGACAACAGAGCCAAAGCACTCGAAAAGTGGTTCCTCCCGGTACATATGCGGAATATGGCTTTTTACTTGTGCAAACAGGTAAAAAAGAAGAAGGAGTAGCAATGTTAAAAAATGAAATAACTGCTTATCCTGAATCAAAGGTCTTTATTGAAAGAATCATTAAAATGGTAGAGAAATGAGAAAAATCATCTATTTTAGTTTATGTATTCTCCTGCTTACTTCTTGTGCTGAATCAAAAAAATTCACCCGCGGAGATAATTATCCAGAAATGTATGTAGAGAAGCCAACAAGTGTCCTTATTATGCCTCCAATAAATCGTACGGTTAATGTGGAAGCTAAAGAATATTTCTATACATCTTTAGCCATTCCTTTAAGTGAAAAAGGTTATTATGTGATCTCTCCTTTCCTGGCAATGGAGACATTTAAAAGTGAGAGCGCCTATGACTCAGAAATGTTTTTGGAAAGTAATCTAGCAAAATTCCATACTGTTTTCGGTGCTGACGCGGCACTCTTTACCATCATTAATCAATGGAAGAAATCAACAATTGGAAACACAATTACAGTAGAAATAGAATATATAATGAAATCAACTACAGACAACAAGGTGCTTTTTAATAGAAAAGGAACATTAACTGTGGACCTGAGCATCAATTCGGGTAGCGGCGGACTTCTTGGTGCTTTAGTAGATATGGCGGCTTCTGCCATCGCAACTGCAGGTACTGATAAAGTGGTGGCAGCAAGACGTTGCAATAACTTTAGTCTCCATGATTTACCCGACGGCAAGTATAAAAGTACTTTTGATAAAGACCAAATAACACCAGCAAACGATAAGACGTTTAGAGCAACGGTAAAACAATAATTAAAATAGAAAAAGAGATGATATAAAAAGTTGATCATCTCTTTTTCTATTAATCTGTATAATAAATTGCAAGCTACATAATTGATAATAAAACAATGATAATTACTTCTCCATATAATGTCTTGTCACCTATTTGCCTTTCACGATCTTCTTAATATCGCTCAACTTATTGAGTGCCTCCAAAGGAGTTAAATTATTCACATCAAGATTAAGAATCTCATCTCGTATCTGACAAAGGATTGGATCATCGAGCTGAAAGAAATTAAGTTGCATGCCTTCCCTACTCTGGCTCACTTGTTCCAAATGTTTACTTGAAATACCTTGCTTACGGTTGTCGGTTTCAAGCTGATGAAGAATGTCTGTCGCCCGCTTCACTATGCTTTTAGGCATTCCCGCCATCTTTGCCACGTGGATACCAAAAGAGTGCTCACTCCCACCCCGTTCCAATTTACGGAGAAAGATCACTCTATTATCAATTTCTTTCACAGAAACGTTGTAGTTCTTTATTCGCTTGAAGGATTTCTCCATTTCATTGAGTTCATGATAGTGCGTGGCAAACAAAGTTCTCGCCTTAGCCTTGGGATGTTCATGAATATATTCCACAATAGCCCAGGCAATGGAAATGCCATCATAGGTGGAGGTTCCACGACCTAACTCATCAAAGAGTACCAAACTACGAGGCGAAATATTATTTAATATGTCTGCGGCTTCATTCATCTCTATCATAAAAGTGGACTCTCCCACCGAAATATTATCACTTGCACCCACACGGGTAAAGATCTTATCCACAAGCCCGATGTGCGCACTTTCGGCCGGAACAAAACTTCCTATCTGAGCCAGAAGAGTGATCAAAGCAGTCTGACGGAGTAAGGCCGATTTACCGGCCATGTTTGGGCCTGTAATGATAATGATCTGCTGATGCTCGGTATCCAACATTACATCATTGGCAATATATTTCTCACCCAGCGGCAGTTGTTTTTCAATCACCGGATGTCTACCCTGCTTAATCTCCAACACATCATTGTCTTCTATGACCGGACGTATGTATTTGTTCTCACTTGCAACGTTAGCAAATGAAAGAAGACAATCAAGTCTTGCTATCTGATTGGCGTTGATTTGGATCGCGGGAATGTATTCGCTCAGAGAAAGGACCAGATCCGTGTAGAGCTTTGTTTCCAGAACCAGAATCTTATCTTCCGCCCCTAAGATCTTTTCCTCATATTCCTTGAGTTCTTGCGTGATGTAACGTTCGGCATTGACCAAAGTCTGCTTACGGATCCATTCTTGGGGAACTTTCTCTTTATGTGCATTTCTCACTTCAATGAAATAACCAAAGACATTATTGTAAGCAATCTTCAGACTGGGAATACCTGTCAGTTCACTCTCCCGCTGCTGAATCTGCAACAAATAATCTTTGCCGGAGAAGGCAATCTTACGTAAGTCGTCCAGTTCATCATTCACCCCACTCTTTATCACGCCCCCTTTATTAATCAAAAGCGGAGGATCGTTATTGATTTCTTTATCTATCTTATCCCTAATAGTTAAACAGAGATTGAGTTGGTCTCCTATCCGGTTCAGACTGGGATTTTCCGCGGACAGACATGCTTCTTTGATGGGTTCAATGGCCCGTAAAGCAATTTTCAACTGCACTACTTCACGGGGAGACACGCGCCCCACGGCAACTTTCGAGATGATTCTTTCCAAATCCCCTATTAAGTGCAGCTGTTCTTCTATCAAATCCTTAAATTCCGGCTTGCGGAAAAAGTATTCCACCACATTGAGCCGGTCATTGATTGGTTTTTCATCCTTCAATGGAAAAACCATCCAACGCTTTAGCAGACGGGCTCCCATGGGACTAATGGTTTTATCTATCACGCTCAACAAGCTTGTACCTCCATCGTTCATGCTTGAAATGAGTTCGAGACTGCGGACAGTAAACTTATCCAACCGCACATAGCGATCTTCCTCAATGCGTGAAAGTGAAGTTATATGACCAATATGTGTATGCTGAGTCATGTCAAGATACTGAAGAATTGCGCCTGAAGCGATAATCCCATTCTTTAGATGTTCCACCCCAAAGCCCTTGAGATTCTTGGTTTCAAAGTGTTTTAAGAGTCGCTCACGAGCACTGCTTTCCGTAAATACCCAGTCCTCTAACTCAAAAGTAAAGAATTTATTTCCAAAGTTGCCTTCAAACATTCCTTTCCTACTACGTTCATAAAGAACTTCTTTCGGAGCGAAATTGCTTAATAGCTTATCCACATAGTCAAACGGACCTTCCGCCGTGAGAAACTCTCCGGTAGAAATATCGAGGAAAGAAACACCACATCCGGTTTTACCAAAATGAACGGCAGCAAGGAAATTGTTTTCTTTGTAGTTTAATATATTATCATTGATGGAAACACCCGGAGTAACCAGCTCGGTAATGCCTCTCTTTACCAGTTTTTTGGTAGTCTTAGGGTCTTCCAATTGGTCACAAATTGCCACTCTTTTACCTGCTCTGATCAGTTTAGGCAAGTATGTATCGAGTGCATGATGGGGAAAACCAGCCATTTCAACTGATTTACCCGCTCCGTTAGCTCGTTTTGTCAGGGTAATTCCCAGTATATCGGCGGCAATAACTGCATCATCCGAATAAGTTTCATAAAAGTCGCCGCACCTGAAAAGCATGACTGCATCGGGATGTTCGGCCTTTAAATCCAAAAACTGCTTCATCATCGGAGTTAAAACAATATCATTTGCCACGGTATATTCCTTTATTTTTATGAATAATATGTGCAAATATAGTTCTTTTTACCAATAAAAGCAGAACACTAAAGTGTAAAGTTGCATAATTTCAGAAGCAAAAAAGTGAGCTAACAGCATTCATTTGTTGCATCAATACCTTTTTCTCTGAATATTTTCACAATCTCTTTCACTTGTTTACGAGGAAGCATATCCAGAGGAAACTGGTAATATTTATAATTTTTATCCAACATCTCGAGATAAAGAAAAGTTCCTTTGCCCAGACTTGAACCGAATGAAGTCTTCATCATATCGCTATACTTGAATTCCCGGCTTCTTCTTCCCATCAGATTCTTTATTATAAAGGACTGGTCATTCAGCACAAGATAATACATCCGCTCCCAATAGGAGTAAAATAAATATAACAAAAATGGAAGTATGCAAAGGAAAAGATGCGAAAATTTCTGGTTATACTCAGACATTAATAAGCAGGCGGAAACTGCTGTTACCACAAGCAACAAGAATATGGGAAATATTACGGTCATAAATACCCTTAATCCTGATTTTTGATAAATGGCTCCCTCCACTCTTTTATCCAGAGGATCGGTTGGTTTATGGTTTAGAAAGGGAATATGATTACTCAATAGATAGGTCAAGACAACCATTATCTGCCGGAAACCAAACAAAGAATAGGCTCGACGGCGACCGGAATTATAATGAAAGATAATGACGGTTGGCCCACTTATTCCAAGATACCTCCCTTTTCCTTTAGGGACGGAAAAGTAATAATCTCTCATAAATTCAAATCCTTTGAGTTCCTTTAAAGCGATTCTTGCTCTACGAAATCCAAAAAGAGTATGAAGTAAAATGGCATCTTCCTTTAAAGTTATTTTCCCGATTCCCTTGGAGAAGGCATAAAATAAGAGTGGGAATAAAAAGAATAAATAGAGGTAGATCATAACAAGAAATTCTTCTATGACCGCAAACAGAAGAATACAAGATAAAAGAACTACTGCTAACCAAAAAATCCAGTATTTCTTGCCGAGATAAAGGGTGATTGTTTTCATAACGATTGTCAATTGGTTAGTTACAAAGGTATAATTATTTTTGTGTTTTCAGTTATTTTATCAAACTATTTGAGGCATTAATTTTATATTGTACAAAAGATTGAATTGTTCTGTACAAAATAATATAATATTCTGTACAAAAGAAAACAATCTTTTGTACAACAAATAATTAATAAGCGCGGAGAGTCCACAAAACCTACAAGAATTTACGAAAAGAAACGTCAAGTAACCTTTTCTTTCATTATCTTTGCCCTCTAATAGATGTTATTACGTATTAACTAACGCATAAAGATAAAAGAGTATTGTTATGGAATATAATTTCAGGGAGATTGAGAAGAAATGGCAGAAACGATGGGTAGAACAAAATACTTATCAAGTAACGGAGGACGAATCAAAAAAGAAATTTTATGTGCTCAATATGTTTCCTTACCCCTCGGGCGCAGGGCTTCACGTGGGCCATCCACTAGGATACATCGCATCTGATATTTATGCCCGCTACAAACGTCTGCAAGGCTTTAACGTACTAAACCCGATGGGGTACGACGCTTATGGCTTACCTGCGGAACAATATGCCATTCAAACGGGACAGCACCCTGCTATAACTACTGTAAACAATATTAATCGCTACCGTGAACAATTAGATAAAATAGGATTCTCATTCGACTGGAGTAGGGAAATACGCACCTGCGAACCGGATTATTATAAATGGACACAATGGGCTTTTCAACAAATGTTCAAGCATTATTATGATAACGATGCGAAGAAAGCTACGCCGATAACCGATCTTATCAAGAGGTTTGAAACGAAAGGTACTCAAGGACTAAATGCCGCTTGCTCTGAAGAACTGTCGTTTACCGCGGAAGAGTGGCGTGCTAAAACTGAAAAAGAACAGCAAGAGACTTTATTAAACTACCGGATTGCCTACTTGGGTGACACGATGGTTAACTGGTGTCCGGCACTTGGAACTGTATTGGCCAACGATGAAGTGGTGGATGGCGTTTCACAGCGCGGCGGTCATCCGGTAATTCAAAAGGTGATGCGCCAATGGTGTTTACGGGTTTCGGCTTATGCCCAACGTTTGCTCGATGGACTGAGCACAGTGGACTGGACGGATTCATTGAAGGAGACACAAAAAAACTGGATTGGTAGGAGTGAGGGTGCTGAAATGAAGTTCAACGTAAAGGACTCCAATCTCGAATTTACCATCTTTACCACTCGCGCGGATACAATATTCGGAGTGACTTTCATGGTGTTGGCCCCCGAAAGTGAGCTGGTAGCCCAACTAACTACCAATACTCAAAAAAAAGAAGTACAAGCCTACCTTGACGTAACAAAAAAAAGAACGGAACGGGAACGTATCGCTGACCGAAGGGTAAGTGGTGTATTCTCCGGATCTTACGCTATCAATCCACTCACCAGAGAAGCAATTCCTGTGTGGATCAGCGATTATGTATTGGCAGGATACGGAACCGGAGCCATCATGGCTGTACCGGCACACGATAGTCGAGACTATGCTTTTGCCAAACATTTCGGTTTGGAAATTCGTCCGCTCATTGAAGGCTGCGATGTTTCTGAAGAAAGCTTTGATGCAAAAGAAGGAATTATGATGAATTCCCCACGCCAAGAAGATGCAGTTGAAGGCGGTTTGGTACTAAACGGACTAACTATAAAAGAGGCAATTGCCAAGACAAAAATATATATCAAGGAAACTAATCTGGGAAAAGTGAAGGTGAATTTCCGCCTTCGCGACGCCATCTTCTCCCGCCAACGCTATTGGGGCGAACCGTTCCCCGTGTATTACAAAGAGGGAATACCTTATATGCTCGATGAAAGTAAGCTTCCTTTGGAACTTCCGGAAGTAGACAAATTTCTGCCTACCGAGACAGGTGAGCCACCCCTTGGGCGGGCAAAAGACTGGAAAACCGAAGAAGGTTATCCACTAGAACTGAATACCATGCCGGGATTTGCAGGATCAAGCGCTTATTATCTTCGCTATATGGATCCACATAATACAGAGGCTTTGGTTTCTCCCAAGGCAAATGCTTATTGGCAAAACGTAGACCTTTACGTGGGCGGCACGGAACATGCCACCGGACACTTAATCTATTCTCGTTTCTGGAACAAATTCCTGCACGATATCGGTGTATCTATCAAAGAAGAACCTTTTCAGAAGTTGATTAACCAGGGAATGATTCAGGGGAGAAGTAACTTTGTGTATCGCATAAAAGATACCAACACCTTTGTTTCGCTGAACCTGAAAAATCAATACGACGTAACTCCGCTACACGTGGACGTAAATATTGTAAGCAACGATATTCTTGACTTAGAGGGCTTTAAGAACTGGCATCCTGAATATAAAACGGCAGAATTCATTTTTGAAGACGGCAAGTATGTCTGCGGATGGGCTGTGGAGAAAATGAGCAAGTCCATGTTCAATGTGGTCAATCCTGATATGATTGTCGATAAATATGGCGCGGATACCCTGAGAATGTATGAAATGTTCCTCGGTCCGGTAGAACAATCCAAACCATGGGATACGAATGGCATTGACGGAGTTCACCGTTTTATCCGTAAATTCTGGGCACTCTTTTATAACAAAACAGGAGAGTATATCGTTCAGGACCAACCAGCTACCAAAGAAGAATTAAAATCCATCCATAAATTGATAAAGAAGGTATCCGGCGATATTGAGCAATTCTCTTACAACACCTCTGTAAGTGCCTTTATGATCTGTGTGAACGAACTGTCTACGCTAAAATGCAACAAGAAAGAAGTGCTCAGGAATCTGGTTATTCTTTTAGCTCCTTTTGCTCCTCATATCAGCGAAGAGCTATGGTCTGCATTGGGAAATACAACTTCCGTATGCGATGCTCAGTGGCCATCCTATAATGAAGAGTATCTCAAAGAAGATGTAGTGAATTATACTATATCCTTTAATGGAAAAGCGCGTTTTAGTATGGAATTTGCTTCGGATGCAGACAACAATACCATTCAGGAAACTGTTTTATCATCAGAAGGAGCACAGAAATGGATCGAAGGAAAACCTGTTAAGAAAGTAATTATTGTTCCAAAAAAAATTGTAAATATAGTGGTTTAAATCCGGAAGACTAAAATGATAAAATTTCAAAAAGCAGAAATCTTAAGAGAAGTAAGAGATTATTTTCTAATTATTTTAGGACTAGCTTGTTATTCACTAGGTTGGGCAGCCTTTTTGTTACCTTACCAAATAACCACTGGCGGCGTAACAGGTATTTCCGCTATTATTTATTATGCATCGGGAATACCAATTCAATTTAGTTACTTTATAATAAATGCTTTTCTACTGACCTTTGCTATTAAATTATTAGGTCCTAAATTCAGCATAAAAACCACTTTTGCTATCTTTACCCTTACCTTCTTCTTGTGGCTATTCCAACAAATAGTAGGGAAAATACAAGTACTTGGACCCGGACAAGAATTTATGGCTTGCATCATTGGAGCAAGTCTGTGCGGAGCGGGCTTAGGAATCGTATTTGTAAACAACGGCAGCACGGGTGGCACAGATATTATTGCAGCTATTGTGAACAAGTATCGGGATGTCACCTTTGGACGAATGATCTTATATTGCGACATAGTTATCATTTCGTCTTGTTATTTTGTCTTTCATGATTGGAAAAGAGTGGTATTCGGATTCACCACTCTTGTAGTTATTAGTTATGTACTAGACTTGATAGTAAACAGCGCCCGACAATCTGTACAATTCTTTATTTTTTCAAAACAGTATGAAGAGATAGCCGAAAGAATTACCAAAGAGACTCATAGAGGGGTTACCGTTTTAGATGGACAAGGATGGTACAGTAAAAATTCTGTTAAAGTACTTGTTGTATTGGCTAAAAAAAGCCAGTCTATAGAAATATTCCGTTTAGTAAAAGACATTGATCCTAATGCTTTTGTTTCTCAGAGTTCGGTCATTGGAGTTTACGGAGAAGGTTTTGATACAATAAAGGTTAAATAAGTGATGGATCACCTCTAAAAGTGAGAGATAAGTGAGAGATAAGTGAGAGATAAGTGAGAGATAAGTGAGAGATAAAAAGCATCCGTCACTCTCTAAAAACACTACTGATAAATGGTTTCAGACCAATTAGTGATAGAGTGATGGATGAAATACATTTTTTATAAAATATTGAAGAATCAAATGAAGAATAAACTTGTTTTCGCCACTAACAATAAGCATAAATTAGAAGAAGTATCAGCTATATTAAGAAATAAAGTAGAACTACTTAGTTTGAAAGACATAAATTGTGATGTTGATATTCCGGAAACAGCAGAAACATTAGAAGGAAATGCACTTCTAAAAGCACAATATATTCATGAAAATTATGCCTTAAACTGTTTTGCTGACGATACCGGACTAGAGATTGAAGTACTAAACAACGAACCGGGGGTTTACTCGGCAAGATATGCAGGAAGTGAAAAAAGTTCTGAAGCAAATATGCTTAAGGTTCTAAAGAACATGGAAGGTATAGAGAATAGAAAGGCACAATTCAGAACAGCCGTTTCATTGATTATAAATAATAAGCAATATCTATTCGAAGGAATAATCAGAGGAAACATCATAAAAGAAAAACGCGGAAATTCAGGTTTTGGTTATGATCCTATTTTTGTTCCGGAAGGATATGATAAAACTTTTGCAGAATTAGGAAGCGATATAAAAAATAAAATTAGTCATCGTGCGTTAGCTATAAATAAGCTATGTGATTTCTTAAAGGAATTTGACTATGAAAAAAATAATTTATAGCCTTCTATTTTTTCTTCTTATAACATCTTCTGCTTTTGCCCAAATGGCAATAGGAGAGTGGCAAGCCCATCTGGCATACAATAACGTCACCCAAACGGCTCCTGCTGGTAACTTGATATATGCATTAAGCAATGATGCTTTATTTTCATACGATACTGAAGATCAAAGTATCCGCTTATATGATAAGGTAAATATTTTAAGCGATAATAGTATTAGTTACATAAAATATAGCAATACTCACAATGCACTTATTATTGTATATAAAAATTCTAATATTGATCTTCTTATAAACGATAATATATATAATATACCTGATTTCATGAATAAAACAATGAGTCAGGATAAGACATTAAATAGCATAAATATAAATGGTGATTATGCATATTTTTCTACCAATTTTGGAATATTAATTCTTAATCTAAAAAAGAAAGAAATAACTAATACTTATATTTTAAACAAAAAAGTATATGCCTCTATAGTTAAGGATAATGTTATTTATGCCGCTACAGAAAATGGTTTATATACGGGTAAAATCACTGATAATTTATTAGATAATAGCAATTGGACTCTGACAGATAATAATGTATTTATTGACCTTGACCTTTTTGAAAATAAAATAATATGTAATAAACAAGATAAACAAGATAAACAAGATAACGGAATTTATTTATATGATAGTAATCAGCAAAGTCTTGTTCAATTAGTAGGTGGAAACTATTTATTTGAAGAGATATATGATGATAAACTTATAGTAGGGGGTAATAATTCTATTGCTTTATTTGATCATTACGATTATTCTCCGAAATATATGGATTTAGAAGATACTTTTAATCACTTATCATACACTAAAAACAACGATATTTATTGGGGAAGTAACGGAGATAAAGGATTAAACGGATATAAATTAGTAAATAATAAACTAGAAAAAAGTATTTCTTCTATTATACCAAATAGCCCTATAAGAAATCTTCCATACTATATGACATTTACTAATAATAAATTACTAATATGTGGCGGAGGAATGGCAGACATCAGATTAAATAATCCCGGAACAATTATGATGTTTGAAGATAATACCTGGTCTAATTTTCAAGAAAATGGTATCAAAGAAATTACGGGATTAGATTACAAAGATATTACTTCTGTAGTACAAGACCCCAATGATCCGAATCACTATTTTGCATCTTCAGGAGGAGAAGGTATTTATGAATTTAAAAATAAAGATTTCGTTAAATTATATAACATAAATAACAGTACTTTAAAAAATATTTTTCCTGAAAAACTTTATGGCTTAATATTTACCAGAACAAATGGACTTCAATATGATAAAAATCATAATTTATGGATGGTAAATGCAGGAGTAGATAGTATTATTAATGTATTAAAAGACGATGGAAAATGGATAAGTTTTTATCATTCGGAAATTAGTAAAACAGAGACGCCTGAAAATATTTTTTTTGATAAAAGAGGGTGGGCATGGGTTACGATAATGAGAGGCGAACCAGGCATTTTTTGTTTTAACACGAATGGAACTTTAGAAGATACCACTGACGATCAAACTAAATTTATTGGATCTTTTGTCAATCAAGATGGTACTAATTTAGGAAAACTAAATATGTTCTCCATTGCGGAAGACAAAAATGGAGTTATATGGATAGGAACTAATAAAGGTCCTCTTATCATAAATAATCCTACTAATTTTTTTAACGATGACTTTTACTGCACTCAAATAAAAGTTCCCCGTAATGATGGAACCAATCTTGCAGACTTTCTTTTAGCCAATGAAAAAATCCGTGCAATATGTATTGATGGAGCTAATAGAAAATGGATAGGTACAGAAGATAATGGACTGTTTTTATTAAGTGAAGATGGATTGGAAACGATTCATCACTTCTCAACAAGTAATAGTCCCATTCTATCTAATAAAGTCCAATCTCTTGCTATCAATCCAAATACCGGAGAACTTTTTATTGGAACCGACCAAGGACTAATATCTTATATGAGTGATGCTACTGAAGGAGGAACTAGTTTTTCAGAAAATGCTCATGCGTATCCTAATCCTGTACGTCCTGATTACACCGGCTTAATTACTGTAACTGATTTAATACGAGATAGTGACGTTAAAATCACAGATATTAATGGAAATCTTATTTATACAGGAACTTCCGTTGGCGGACAATTTACCTGGAATGGAAAAAATGTTCAAGGCAAAAGAGTATCATCAGGTGTATATCTTGTTATGGCAGCAGATTCTGAAGGAAAAGAAGGTATTGCTACCAAAATATTAGTGATAAAATAAAAGCTATAATTTATAAAAGTGATGCAGATGATGTACATAAATAACTATTTTATGTATACCATCTGCATCCTATAAACAGTCGGATGAATTTATTATTCGTAACAAAAGTCAACTATAATCCTAATTTCTCTGAAATATCAAGCATTTTCTTTATTGGCTTTATAGCTTTTTTTGCTATTTCTTCATCTACTTCAATGGTTGGCCATTCATATTTTAAACAATTATAAAGCTTCTTCATTGTGTTTAATCGCATAAAATTACATTCATTGCATGCACACGTACTATCATTAGGAGGAGCTGGAATAAAGTTTTTTTCAGGGCATTGCTTACGCATCTCATGAATAACTCCTGACTCTGTAGCGATAATAAGGTTCTTTTTATCCGTTTTAACAGCATATTTAAGTAACGCTGCTGTGGAACCTACAAAATCGGCGAGCGTCAACACAGCGCCTTTACATTCAGGATGAGCTAATATAAGTGCATCAGGATATTCCTTCTTTAATGCAACAATCTTTTCAACAGAAAATTGTTCGTGTACGTGACAAGCGCCATCCCATAACAACATATTCCTATTCGTAATAGAATTGATATAATTACCTAAATTCCTATCCGGACCAAATATTATTTTCTCATCTTTAGGGAAACTCTCTACTATTTGTTTAGCATTAGTAGAGGTCACTACAATATCTGTCAGCGCCTTTACAGCAGCTGTAGTATTAACATAGGAAATAACAGTGTGATCAGGATGTTCCTTAACAAACAATGCAAACTTATCAGCCGGACAACTATCGGCAAGAGAACAGCCTGCATTTAAATCAGGTACCAATACTTTCTTATCAGGACAAATTATCTTTGCTGTTTCACCCATAAAATGAACACCACAAAGAACAATTATATCTGCTTTTGTTTTAGCAGCCCATTGAGCAAGAGCCAAACTATCTCCTACAAAATCAGCTATATCTTGTATATCACCAGTTTGGTAATAGTGAGCCAGAATCACAGCATTCTTTTCTTTTTTTAAAGAACCAATAGCAGCTTTAATGTCTATTCCCTGATCGACAATTTCATCTGCAAATCCTTTTTTCAACCATTCTTCTTTTATCATTATGTTCATATTTTATTTTCCATTCCTATTTAAAAAATCTAATAATACTTAATATAGACTGTTAATAGTGTTGGTAAATATATTTGTTTTTATTTGTTTTTAAAGTTATTAGTATATTAAATATAGTTATAGCCTTATTATAAACAGGAAAATGACATTATAAGTATTGATTATAAGTTATTTATATATTTAAATAAACATCTTGTTGATAAGTTGCAAAGTTAAGAACTTTATGATATATTATTTCAAATATTAGGGTAAAATGATGTTTAAATATGCATATAAACTTTTAGTTAACTTATTTGGATTGTTCATTTTTGCTCTATTTATAAGTTTATGTGATATATCCTAGTATTATTTATAAAAATGTTTGGCCCTTGTTTTGACAGGTTTTAAACGGTTATAAACAGTGTATTGTGAATTAGTTATTATCTTTGCGTCGAAATATAAAAATATTAGTATGCGCAAATTGAAAATTACGGAGCTTAACCGAATAAATGCTAAAGAATTTAAAGAAGCTAAAAAACTACCTTTGATAGTTGTTTTAGATGAAATAAGAAGTTTACATAATATAGGTTCGGTATTTCGTACGTCGGATGCTTTTCGGATTGAATCTATTTATTTATGTGGTATAACAGCTACACCTCTTCATTCTGAGATGCATAAAACGGCTCTTGGAGCAGAAAATACTATGGATTGGAAATATTTTAAGAAAACACTTGATGCTGTTGATCAATTAAAAAAGAATGGATATATTGTTTATTCCATTGAACAAGTGGAAGGAAGTATGTCTCTTACTAATTTAGTATTGGATAAAACTAAAAAGTATGCTATTGTGATGGGAAATGAAGTGAAAGGTGTTCAGCAAGAGGTAATAGACAATAGCGATGGATGTATTGAAATTCCTCAATACGGTACTAAGCATTCTTTAAATGTATCTGTTACAACCGGAATTGTAATATGGGATTTTTTTAAGAAACTAAATTTGTCCGTTTTCAGCTAAAGTAATAACTCTTTCGGTTAATTTATCATCTTTCGTGGCATCATATTCTTTTTTTAAACTTACGCCAAATAAACTGGCAAAAGTTTGGTAAAATCCTGCACGAAAGCTTCCCATAAAAGCTTTAATTAGTTCATAAGAAGACTGATTACATTGTCTGTCCACTAGTTTTATTAGTAATTTACCTTGTGAATAAGATAATTTTTTAAATTGAGCGGTATATTGTTGTTTCAATCCTTTTTCTACTCTTTTTAAATGAGATTCCCTATCTTTTTTATTTGGTAAAGTTTGAATGTATTCATAGGTTTCAATGATAGTGTTATTAATCATTATTGAAAGTGGAAGAACCTTTTTTACGTTATAGACTAACCGATAATAATCATTCCATTCTTTTTGGGTTCTAAAATTAAGCGGAGGATAAACATATGTGTTTCTTAATTGTACAAATGGTATTGTATCCCCATGGTATATACAGGCTTCAACCCATTGTACAGTAGGTCTTGTTTGTAGTTTTTGAGCATTTCCAATGGAAAAACAAAACATTACAAAACACACTAATATCCCTATTCCATATTTTCTTTTCACAGGTGCAAAATTACTGGAATAAATTATATATTAATTCATTTTTATAATAATTATTTTTTTATCTCTTTGCAAAAGTGTATTATTTAACTTAACTTTGCAATCTATTAGACTTTCTTATATAAAGTCGTAAAATTGAATTCATGAAATGCTTACTAGTAAGCACCCTCTACTTCGCATTGATATTTGCCTCGTTTAATACCTGTAAAGCTTTGGATGTTGATCATTATATTAATGCGCGTGCTTATTCTATGGGTGGTACTTCTTCAGTATTACCTGGATTTACGAATCCTGCTTCGTATGGTTTTTTATCTCCCCGCTATCTTTCTTTGGAATATATAAACAGGTATGGGATAAAAGAATTGTCTTCCTTTGCAGGAACGGTTAATTATCCAAATGAATATTTAAATGGAGGAATGTATATTTCCAGATATGGATTTGATGCTTATAATGAAACATTAGTTGGAGCTAATTTTTATAAAAAGCTTTCTCAGAAGATTAGCTTAGGAATTAGAATGGATTATTTGAATATACATTATTCAGATAAAGAATCTGATGCGTCTGTGGTTACCGGTGATGTGGGATTGCTAATCCATCCAACTGATTATCTGAATTTATCAATGTTAGTGATCAATCCTTTCAGAACAGAACTAAAGATTGGAGAAGAAAGTGCTCAATTACCCAATGTGTTTACTATGGGAATAGGTTATCAACCGGAACAGACTTTTTTATTAACAGCTGAAATAGAAAAAGATTTTGCCCTTCCGGCTATTTATAAATTAGGAATGGAATATACCCCAATTAAAGCGTTTTCTCTACGTGCTGGGATGTGGACAAAACCTTTTACACCAAGTTTTGGAATAGGGCTTCAACTTCAGCCGTTTACTATTAATTTAGCTTTTAGCCATCATCCTATATTGGGTTTTCATTCTTGCTGCGCTTTACAATTCTATTTTTAAAAGATGGAATTACGTGAAAAATTAATTTTTGCTGGTTTTATTCTATTTCTTTTTCATTCAACTCTTTTTGCACAAACAGAAACACCCGCTGAATGGGAAGATCTGACAGAACAGATGACAACAGATAAGGATGAGGAGGAAAAAGACTGGACCAATAATCTGGAAGACTTAAGTTACTTGAAAGAACATCCTTTAAATCTGAATAAAATAACCAAAGATGAATTGGAACAATTTCCTTTCTTAACAAATCTTCAGATAGAACATTTGCTTTATTATTTGTATGTTTCTGGTCCCATGAAAACTATTTATGAATTGCAGATGGTAGAGGATTTCGATAGACAAACCATTCAATACTTCCTTCCTTTTGTTTATGTGGGAGAGGCTGATAAGAAAAGTAATCTGCCGCAATGGAAAAATATTTGGAAGTATGGAAAAAATGAATTAGTAACTCGTATGGATATTCCTTTTTACCGTAAAGAAGGTTATCGTGAGCATTCAGATAGTTTATTAACAGCAGATGTTAATAAGCAATATACAGGCAATCCTTATTACTATTCTTTGAGATATGAATTTCATTATAAAGATCAGTTATATTGGGGGATAACAGCAGAAAAAGATGCTGGCGAACCTTTTTTCCAGAAAGGGAATAAGGATGGATATGATTATTATTCCTTTTATTTTTTGATACATGATATTGGAAAATTCAAAACATTGGCTTTAGGAAACTATCGATTGAGTTTTGGTCAAGGTTTAGTAATCAGCAGTGATTATTCATTAGGAAAAAGTTCTTCTATCGCCACTATGGAATACAAATCTACAGGGATAAAAAGACATTCTTCTACCGATGAATATAATTATTTTAAGGGAATTGCTGCAACTTATCAGGAGAAGGATATTGCTTTCACTGGTTTTTATTCTAATAGAAATTTAGACGGAACGCTTACCGACGGTATACTTACTTCTATTAAGAAAGATGGTATGCATCGCCTTCCTCGTGATTTTGAACGAAAAAATGCTGCCAATATGCAGTTAATGGGAGGAAATATCAACTATTCTCATCAAAACTTTAAGATAGGTTTTACAGGAATTTATTATTTTTTGGATAAAAACTATCTTCCTGAGGCAAAGCCTTACAACTTTTATGAGTTGAAAGGAAAAGAGTTTTATAATGTCGGTATTGATTATAAATATAGATGGGATAAGTTTTATTTCTTTGGCGAAACAGCTGCTGGGAGGGGTGGGGGAATAGCTACGCTCAATGTTATTAGTTTTTCTCCGCTAGCAGGTTACCAACTCCTTTTTCTGCAACGCTATTATGCCAAAGATTATCGTGCAATGTATGCTCGTTCCATTTCCGAGGGGAGTAATGTACAAAATGAGAACGGAAGTTATATTGGCATTGAAAGTAAACCCATCAAATTTTGGAAGTTCTTTGCTTATGCAGATTTTTTTCATTTTCCGTGGTTACGTTACGGCGTAGATAGACCGTCTTCCGGGTTTGATGGTTTGTTGCAAGCCGTTTACACACCTAAGACAAGCCTTATTATGCTTCTTAGTTATCGATATAAAGCAAAGGATAAAAATTATACTTCAGAAGAATCGGACATCAAAGATGTTCGTCCTTATATTCAGCAAAAAATCCGTTATCAATTTGGCTATATGATGCAAAAAAATCTATCTTTTAAGACCACTGCAGACTGGGTCTGGACCAATCCTCAGGGAATAGTTGCCAAACATGGTTTTATGCTTCTTCAAAATTTCTCCTACCATTTTTCCAAACTCCCGTTGAAATTGGATATTTATTATGGCATGTTTGATACAAATGATTATGCTGCCCGGGTTTCTTCTTATGAAAGAGGACTACTTTACGCTTTTTCCATGCCTTCATTCTATGGTCAGGGAGTACGGTTTGCCATGAATGTCCGCTATGATTTCAATCGAGATTTGATGATAATGGCTAAGTTCGGGCAAACTCGATATACCGACCGGAACGTAATCGGTTCAGGATTGGAAACTATTTACGGGAATACAAAAGCAGATGTCAATTTTCAGCTTCGTTGGAAGTTTTAACTAACATCCAATAGAGTTATTTTACCCATACATTGATTATTTCACCAATAAACATTTTGTGCATTTGCTTGCCCGTCCATTCTTTTTTTATGCTTTCATCAGAGAGAACTTCGGGTGTGAGAGATTGTGAAACAAGTTTGCGACACTCTATGATAAGCCATGCTTCGGAGAAAGCCTTGCTACCCGTAGGAGTTGTGACTGGTGTGAGTCCGGAACCTTTTATTTTATCCGTGTCTTTACCGGATTTACTTCCGCAATATTTCAGTGCATCGCGGTAAGTTTCTGTGTAAAATGTGAGTGTATAAGAGTTGTTTTTCTCCATCAGTTGGTAGGTGTAGCGAGCGGGATTGATGAAGCAGAAGGTTACGGGTTTACCAAATAGTACACCCAATCCACCCCAACTGGCGGTCATCATGTTGAATTGTTCGTTGGTACCAGCTGTTATAAGCATCCAGTCTTCCGACAACATTTTGATAATATTGCCAGGAATTTTATCGGGTGAAATTTGTTTATAACCTGGCATGCTGCTGGATAAGGTTGCTGTGTTACTGCTTTCGGCGATAGCAGGAATGGAACTCACATCAGGTTTGTCTGTAATTGCAGATATTTTTGTTGACGTTTGTGCCTCAGTTGACACAGCTCCCATCGCAGTTTGAGCGTTGGCAAATAATGCATTGACAAGATCTACTGTCTTTGTACGAAATTTAGCATAACCACGCATCAGTTTTGTTTTATTTTTGTTCAGGGCATACTTATCTGTTATCCACTCTTCGGCAGGAAACTTTTCGTCATTTTGATAAATATAAGATATTCTTTCAATATTTACAAGGCATTTTCCCTGCAAACATGTTGCGGTTATCTGGTATTTAATAAGCGTTTGGTCTAACGAAAGCGCTCCCGACTTGAATACAATATATTCTTGACTGAGTCCGGCTATCGAACCTTTTTCTTTATCAGAATAAGCGATCCTGCTTACATTGTTATTCTTCTTCAGTCGTTTTTCCATCCAGTTCTGTACCTTGTCGAAAATTTGATCATTGGACATACCCGGCAGATTGAACTCTTTGGAAAAAATAACCCTTCCGTCTTTTTCAGGGACGGCACCGATCAAATAATTATTTTCATTTTCATCCTCTTGAGCTTGCAAAACCGAAGATAGACAAAAGAGGAACAATACTAAAAGGAGTGCTGTTTTTTTCATAATGGTATAATCAGTAAATAAAACAATTAAATCATACTATAACTATAACTGAGGGAATCAATTTTCTAATTCCACAAAGGTAACTTTTATTTTAATGTAATCTTATTAAAGCAATCACAAATTAAACAAATAATAAGCATTATCTTTGCGGCAATTTTTAATAATAAAGATCATGCCAACTGCTATTTATCCCTCACCCATCTTCGGACCCGTTCATTCCCGCAGACTCGGTGTTTCTTTAGGGATTAACCTTTTACCATCGGATGGTAAACATTGTTCTTTCGATTGCATCTATTGTGAATGTGGGTTCAATGCCGAACACCGCCCCAACCATGCATTGCCTACCCGCGAAGAAGTTCAAACAGCTTTGGAAAATCGGTTGAAGGAGATGCAGGCAAACGGGCCCTCTCCTGATGTGATTACTTTTGCAGGAAATGGTGAACCAACTTGCCATCCTCATTTCCCGGAAATCATTGACGATACTCTTTCCCTTCGTGACCGTTACTTTCCCAATGCCAAAGTAAGTGTACTTAGTAATTCCACATTTATTCATCGCTCCAAAATTTTTGAAGCGCTGATGAAAGTAGATAATAATATATTGAAATTGGACACCGTGAATGAAAAATATATAGAAACGGTGAATCGTCCTACAGGGCACTATGTATTGCAGGAAATCATTGACCATCTGAAAGCCTTTCAAGGTCATGTAATCATTCAGACGATGTTTATGAAAGGGTTATATAAGGGACTAGATGTGAATAACACTAGCGACGAATATGTACTTCCTTGGCTAAATGCGGTGAAATTCATTGCTCCTTCTCAGGTGATGATTTATACAATTGACAGGGAAACGCCCGATCATGATCTCCGCAAAGCAACTCATCAGGAGTTAGACCGTATTCTTGTATTATTGGAGAAGGAAGGTATCTCCGCTACTGCATCTTATTAAGCCAATATGTCCTTACTACTTTAAATATATCACTAGAGGTATTTTAAAATTAGTGTAGAGCAAAATAATAAAAGGAGTACGATAAATAAGTATTAACAGTACTCCTTTTAAAAAACATAACGGGTTGTTTTTGCTTAATTAAGCAATTATTTATTTAAAATATCTTCGGCTCTGCCCAAAGCTCCGTTAATATGGCTGCAAATATTCTCTTTTCCTAGTAAATCATAGAAGCCTGACTTCTCAAGTGTTTCATGTACCTTTTCATTTACACCGGAAAGTACGATTTGGATATTTTCTTTCTTCGACATTCGGCATAGGTTCGTTAAGTTATGAATGCCAGTGGAATCGATAAAAGGAACTTTACGCATACGGATGATCCGCACTTTGGGGCGATCACCAAGCTGAACCATTTGTTCTTCAAACTTATTCGCTATTCCGAAAAAATATGGACCTTCAATTTCATAAACCTCTACATCCTTGGGAATATTCAGATGTTCTTCGTTAATAGCAATATCTAGCCCTTCGCTTGGATCAATCTCCTCGGTTATTACAGAGATATTAGTGGTTTCTGCCACTCGCTTCATGAAGAGCAGGCAAGCAATGACCAGTCCTACTTCTATAGCTACAGTTAAATCAAAGATTACTGTAAGAAAGAAAGTAATCAAGAGTACTGCAATGTCCGATTTTGGGTTCCTCAGCAAAGCTCGGAAAGTTCGCCATTCACTCATATTGTATGATACGATTACCAAAACTCCCGCCAGACATGCCATCGGAATATGTTTTGTTAGCGGTCCCAAGCAAATTAATATAAGGAAAAGTACCGCTGCGTAATCAATCCTGCTACCGGAGTTTTACCACCGTTATTAATATTCGTCATTGTTCGTGCAATCGCTCCTGTGGCAGGAAGTCCTCCAAATAGAGGTGTCACCAGATTGGCTACTCCCTGAGCAATGAGTTCCTGATTGGAATTATGTTTTTCTCCTGTCACACCATCGGCGACAGTTGCGGAAAGAAGTGATTAAATAGCACCTAACACAGCAATGGTTACCGCGGCAGGGAACAATCCTTTAACCACAGTCCAGGACATGGATGGAACATCGGCTTGTGGAAGCGATGCTTTAATTGTAAATCGGTCGCCAATGGTTTCAATCGAATCAATCCCGGCATATGTTCTTAAAAGATAAACAATGACTGTCATTAAAATAATAGCAATAAGTGATCCCGGTATTTTTTTCAATACTTTTGGCGTGTAGATAATAATAAGAATACTCGTTAAACCTACAATGGTTGACCATAAATTCGCCGTGGAGAGGTTTTGAATGTATGTAATCCATTTAGAGAAAAAGTCGGCTGGGACAATCTTCATGGGTAAACCAAATAAATCTTTTATCTGAGTGGTGAATATCGTTACGGCAATGCCACTGGTAAAACCTACTACAATAGGATAAGGAATATATTTAATGATTGTTCCTAACTTAAATAATCCCAAGAGGATTAGCAATACTCCAGCCATAATGGTTGCAATAATCAAACCCTTTTCGCCATATTGTTGGATAATTCCATAAACAATGACAATAAATGCTCCGGTGGGGCCTCCTATTTGAACTTTACTTCCACCTAAAAATGAAATAATAAAACCGGCGATAATGGCTGTTATAATTCCCTTTTCAGGCGAAACGCCGGAAGCAATACCAAATGCAATAGCTAAAGGGAGGGCCACAATACCGACAATAATTCCTGCCATTAAATCAGAAAGGAATGTTTCTCTGGAGTAGTTTTTCAAACAAGTGTAAAGTTTAGGTTTGAACTCGAACGTTTTCATTTTTTATATATATTGTTAATTTCGCTAAATTCTCAACTAATTAAGTAAGATTTTGCAAAAGTACATAAAAGTATGTGAATAGAGGTAACTTTTAAACAGGATTTTAAAGGCATATAGACCTTATCAATCTTTTAATAGATTTTATTTATGATTTAAAAAAGCGATTTTGAACTAAATATTCTATATTTGTGTTGTAAACAAAATATTTTAGGGTGTAATTTACTAACTTAAATAATAGAATCATGACTAAAAGTATTAAAGGAACACAGACAGAAAAAAATTTGATGCACTCTTTTGCAGGTGAGTCTCAAGCAAGAATGCGTTATACTTATTTTGCAAGCGCAGCAAAAAAAGAGGGCTTTGAACAAATAGCAGCCATCTTTTCTGAAACTGCGGACCAGGAAAAGGAACATGCCAAACGTATGTTTAAGTTTTTAGAAGGAGGAATGGTAGAAATAACAGCTAGCTTTCCTGCCGGGGTAATCGGTCTAACTATTGATAATTTACAGGAAGCTGCTGCTGGAGAACATTCTGAATGGTCTTTAGATTATCCTGCTTTTGCTGATGTGGCGGAAAAGGAAGGATTCTATCAAATTGCTGCCATGTATCGCAACATTTCCATCGCTGAAAAGGGACATGAAGAAAGATTCCGTTCTTTCGTGAAGAACATTGAGACCGCTTCTATTTTTGCAAAAGAAGGCGAAGTTGTATGGCAATGTCGTAATTGTGGATACATTCACGTGGGTAAAGAAGCTCCTAAAGCGTGTCCAGCCTGTTTACACCCGCAAGCTTACTTTGAAGTAAAAAAAGAAAATTATTGATTGCTATCTAATATAGCATCACAGAAAGAGTTAGCCTATGGTTAGCTCTTTTTTGTTTACATTATAATTATATTCTAAAAAAGGCGAAAACTTCAAGACATTTTTAGAGGGTTACGAAGGTCACTTCTTCTGAAACCATTTGTTAATGGGGGTGACAAACTTTATACCGATACATATAAAAGAAGTCTTTCCGGAATGTTTGTCACCACTTTAAAAAAGACTGTAAATAGTCTCCGAGATATCCGTAATTCTTGTTAATTTATCTTTTTTTGTTTTTAGTAACAAACAACCCCCTTCTAAGTAACATTTAAACACCCTATGTTAACCAATATACCCCTCAGCTTTAACAAAAATATAGTCTTATTAAGTTATTAAGCTTTACTTTTATATCGGTTCATAGAGCCCAATAAGAAAATTAACTAATTAACGATGTACCATGAGAAAAACATTTATTGAAAAATGCATAAATGTTCATTTATGTAGATTTGTAATGGCATTATTATTCCTTTTGCCTGGGATCAGTAACCTTCGGGCCAATCCTCTTCAAGACAATAAAACTATTTCGGGAGTTGTGATATCTGCCACAGATAACCAGCCGCTTGTGGGGGTGAGTGTCTTAGTGAAAGGTACTACAACTGGAACCATGACCGACATTGATGGTAAATACTCTTTAAACGTGAAGAGTAGCTCATCATCTCTTGTTTTCTCTTATATAGGTTTCCTTAAAGTAGAAGTACCTATTCAAGAAAAGCGAGTGATTAATGTTACGATGAAAGAAGATGCTCATTCATTGGACGAAGTGGTTGTAGTAGGTTATGGCGTTCAGAAAAAGAGGCTATCAACCGGTGCTACAGTTCAGATAAAAGGAGATGAACTTGCTAAATTGAATACGACCAGTCCGCTGCAAGCATTACAGGGAAAGACTCCGGGTGTGACTATATCCTCTACTTCTGGTCAACCTGGTTCAGACATGAAAGTAGTTATTCGTGGTTTGGGTACGGTAGGCAATTCTGGTCCACTTTATATTATTGACGGTATTGAAGGTGATATTTCTTTATTGAATGCTGCCGATATTCAGTCTATTGATATTTTGAAAGATGCTGCTTCTGCTGCAATTTATGGTGCACAGGCAGCCAATGGAGTTGTATTGGTTACTACAAAACAGGGCTCTAACAATAAAGGACAGGTATCATTTGATGCTTATTATGGTGTGCAAAATGTTGCTCGTAAAACTAAAATGCTGAATGCAGATGAGTATAAAATAATTATGGACGAACAAGCGCTTAACTCAGGTTCTGCTGCTTATGATTGGACTTCGATGGGTGATTTAGCTAATACTAATTGGGTGAACCAGATGTTTAAGAATGATGCAAAAACAGAAAACTATTCAATGAATATAAATGGTGGTTCTGAAGTATCGGTTTATTCACTTTCATTAAACTATACTTCTCAGGAAGGTATCGTAGGTGGTTCTGATGTTTCAAATTACGAGCGTTATGGCTTTCGTATAAACACAGAGCACAAACTTTATAAAGATTTTTTAAAGGTAGGTCAGCATCTGAATTTTAATTATATAAAGAATACAGGTATTAATGTAGGTAACCAATACAATAATACGCTTCGTGGTGCATTCGCTACTTCTCCCCTTTCTCCGGTATATAGCGATAATAATTTATATGATAGTCCGTATAATGATACGAGTAACTCAACTTGGTATAAGGGAGATGGTAATCCTTATGGGTCAATGATGACTAGTATAAATAATAAGACTGATGCTCAGAAATTGATGGCAGATATTTATGCGGAATTAGAACCTATAAAGAACTTGAAAATAAAATCTACTTTTGGTATTAATTATTCTTCTTCCGAATATCGTAGTTTTACTCCACTTTATCAATTTTCTGAGTATTCTTATAACAAACAGCATACTACTACTACTCAGAACATGAGTAAAGGCCATACGCTGACATGGACAAATACAGCGAGTTATGATTTTAAGATTAACGAGGATCATTCTTTTAATGCATTAATTGGTATGGAAGCTGTTCGTTATCAGGGAACATATTTGTCTGCTTCTAACTGGAATTTATTATCACAATTTAATGACTTTTCTCATGCTTACCTTGATAATACAACTGGTCAAGCATATACTGATGCAGATGGAAATGTGGTAGAGACTAAAACGGTAAATGGGAAACCTGAGAATGTATTCCGTCGTGTTTCATACTTTGGTCGTGTAGGATACAACTACAAGGAAAAATACATGATTAATGCTACATTACGCGCCGATGCCTCTTCTAAGTTTGCTTCAGGACATCGTTGGGGATATTTTCCATCAGCGTCTGCAGGTTGGGTAATATCCAATGAAAAATTTATGGAAAATTCACATAAATGGCTTGATTTCTTGAAATTCCGAGTTAGTTGGGGGCAGGTAGGTAACCAAGATATTGATGATTTTCAGTACGCTTCTCCTATAAATACTTCTACAGGCTACAGCAGTAGTAACCCTGCTGCATACTATGTGTTTGGTACTGGAGGAATTAATGTTGCCGGTGCTTATCCAAGTCGTTTATCAAATGAAAATTTGAAATGGGAAACGTCCGAACAGACAAATGTAGGTATTGATGCCCGTTTTTTAAGTAGCCGTTTAGGAGTTAACGCTGACTTCTATATAAAGACAACTAAAGATTGGCTGGTACAAGCTCCTATTCTTGCAACTGCTGGTGCAAATGCTCCTTATATTAATGGTGGTAATGTAAAAAATACAGGTTTTGAATTGGCTTTAAATTGGAGCGACCATATTGGTAAATTCAATTATAATGTTGGCGTCAATGGTGCTTATAACAAAAATAAAGTTGGTAATATACCAACAGAAGACGGAATTATTCACGGTTCTATCAATATGCTTTATGATAATTCGGAAGAGTTTTATCGTGCGCAAAATGGGCATTCCATTGGCTATTTTTGGGGGTATAAGACAGCTGGTATTTTCCAGAGTGAACAGGAAATTGCCGATTGGAAAGCTGCTAAGCAAGGAATACTTCAAGCTGCTGTACAACCTGGTGATGTGAAGTATGTGGATTTAAACCAGGATGGAGTTATTGATTCAAGTGATAAAACGGACTTAGGTAATGGAATGCCAGATTTTACATTTGGATTTAATTTAGGTTTTGATTATAGAGGATTCGATTTTTCTATAAATGCGAACGGCGTGACGGGAAACAAAATTGTTCAGTCTTATCGTAATCATGCTAACAAACAAGCTAATTACACTACGGCTATTCTTAACCGTTGGACAGGTGAAGGAACTTCAAATAGCATCCCTCGTGTGACTGAAAGCAATATTAATTGGCAGTTTTCTGACCTTTATTTGCAAGACGGTGATTATCTCCGTATCAGCAATATCACTATGGGTTATGATTTTGCTAAGCTGATAAAATGCAAATTTATTAGCCAGTGCAGGCTTTATGCTTCTGTACAAAATGCATTCACTTTTACCAAATATGATGGAATGGATCCTGAAATTGGTTATGGAACAGATAAATGGGTATCAGGAATTGACCTTGGTTACTATCCACGGCCAAGAACTTATCTGTTTGGTGTTAATCTTAAATTCTAATATTTAAAACAACGAATAATTATGAATAAGTTCAAATTAAATATACTACTGGTATTTGGGGTATTGAGCCTCAGTTTCTTCTCTTGCTCAGGAAGTTATTTGGATGTGGAATCACAGACATCGGTTATTGATGAAAATTTCTATAAAACTGAGGCTGATGCTGAGATGGCCTTGATTGGGTGTTATGATGGCTATCAACGTACTTCTTCTAATGGTAACCTTTCCTTTTATGTAACTTCCGAGGTCCTTTCTGATGACTGCTTTGGTGGGACAGGTAATACGGATGGCCGAGGCTATCAGGCTTTAGATCGCTTTGATATTACGCAATCTCCGTCAGACAATAATTTATTTAACGGAACATGGGGTGATTATTATGCTGGCATTTTCCGTTGTAATACATTGTTGCTAAAGTTACCAACTGTTGCATCGTGGAATTCTACAGATGAAGCGACAATTACTGCAACTCGTAGTCGAATTGAAGGTGAAACTCGTTTTTTACGTGCTATTATGTATTTTGATTTGGTTCGTCTTTTTGAAAAAGTTCCATTATTAACAGAACCTACAACTGATAATGTAGTGCAAGCAGATCCAATTGAAACATATAAATTGATCGTTGAAGATTTGAAATTTGCGGCAGCAAATATTCCGGCCAATGCTTATCCTAAAGCTGATGCAGCTACAAATGATGGCCGTATTACTTGCTACGCTGCTAAGGCGATGCTGGCACGTGTTTATCTATTTTATACGGGTTATTATGGTAAAGATGATTTGGGTGTGACTAAAGCCGAAATATTGGCAGGTTTGGAAGATGTAATTGCTAGTAATGAATTTGGTTTGGTCGAAGACTTTAAATCTCTTTGGCCTGCTGCAAGTTATGTTGCTAATGCTACTAAAAACACGTTAGATAAATCGGGATATGCAGGTAAGGGGAATAAAGAAACTGTATTTGCTCAGAAATTTAATAATACTCAAAATTATGATGGTATGATGGATGGCAATCGTTGGTTGGTAATGATGGGTATGCGTAATACAAACTGGTCTCCTTATGGAAAGGGTTGGGGTGCTTGTACGGTAAATCCTAAGTTAATAAATGCTTTCGCTACTGGAGATACTCGCAAGACTGCTTCTGCAATTGATATAGCTGGTGAAGGAATTAAAAAATCTTTTGATTTGAAAGACCAACGTGAATACACTGGTTATTCAGTAAAAAAATATACTCCGACCGCTTTACCTGATGGCACTTCTGACACAGGTGGTTCAAATGACAACCAAATTTCTCAGGATCAGGATTTTGTTGTAATTCGTTATGCAGATGTATTGCTGATGGCAGCCGAATTAGGTTCAACAAATGCGGTTGCATATTATAATGCGGTGCATACGCGTGCCGGATTAACAGCCAAAGCTTCAGTTACGAATGATGATATTTTAGAAGAACGCCGCTTTGAGTTTGCTTTCGAGGGACTTCGCTATTGGGATTTACTTCGTCAAGGCTTAGCTACGGCTGCTAATACAATTGCTGAGTCTAATGTTTCTGTTTTGAGTGGTAATGTTGAAGAGAAGATTTCTATTCTATCTTCTAATATTACTACTACAAGGGGATTTATGCAGATACCAAATACTCAGATAACTTTATCGAATGGCGTTTTATTACAAAATACCGGTTGGTAATTTAAACCATAAAATCAAAAGATTATGAATACAAAATTTAAAATATTATATTTTCTGGCCGTTTTGATGATGGTCTTAGCCTCTTGTCAGCCAGACGATTTTTCTTTGGGTTCTGTGCTAACCAAAGAAGAGTTGAAATTCTCGATTACACCTTTAGCTTCAGATCCGAATACTATTATTCTTAAGAGTGAAACCAAAGGCGTGATCCCTGAATGGACCACTCCTAGTGGCCGTTCACAGAAAGTAAATGATACTGTACAGATTGCTTTTGCAGGAGACTATAAATTTGTTTATGGAGCTATTTGCAAAGGTGGTGTTATTTATTCAGACACTGTAATAATTAATATCGCTCAGAATAATCTTAGTTATGTAAATGATCCGCTTTGGACGGCTCTTACCGGTGGTGTTGGAAAAGAAAAAGTGTGGGTTGCCGATAATGGTAAATATGGTATGGCGCCGGGAGCTATGTCGTATGCCGATCCTTCGACAACGGTAGAGTTTAATAGTTTTTCACCAAACTGGGAACCAGCTGGTAATGCCAATGGAAGTACTGATACTGATATGGGATGGGGGAGTACAATGACATTTAGTTTAAAAGGTGGAGCAGTGATGACTGTCCATAAAATAAATGGAGACGGTAAAGATGAAACAGGTACTTTCTTCTTGAATGTTGATAATCATACTCTGACTACTACTGATGCTTATATTTTAAGGCCTGACAATTATATTGCCAATGCTCAGAATTGGAATAAAGATCTAAAGATCCTTACATTAACTGAAAATCAATTTCGTGTTGCTGTTATGCGTACCAATAGCGAGGGTTCTTGGTGGTATATCTGGAATTATGTATCTAAAACTTACGCTGATGCTTATGTTCCGGAAGATCAACCGGATCCTACACCAAGTATTGGAGGAGATCCTAATGATATATTGACTACATCTAATTCAAAGACTTGGTCAATCTCTCTTCAATCACCTTATAATTGGTCCGATTTGAATGGAAATATGTTGAATGATTGGAATACTCCGGCAGATTATCAGGCAACTGGCTGGGCTCCTTATGATGCAGATGTTATTTCGGGTATATCATTGGTTTTCACTTCTACTGGGACAGATGGAGGCAAGTATAGTTTTACTGCAGGTGATTCAGAACTTGAAGGAATTTATCAAGTGAATAGTGAAAATGTAATTACTTTCTCCAACGATATCAGCTTTCCAATTTCTGGTTCGGTAAGTTTTGCAACCACTGCTGAAAAGAAATTGAAGATAATCAAAACAAAAACGGATGCTTTAGGTAATATCACTGAGATGTGGTTGGGTAATCGTTCTGCTGATCTTACAAAGAAGGAGTATCAAGTATTTCATTTGGTATTGAGTACTGGCGGAACTACTGTTGATGCTGCAAAAGAACTTAGGAAATTACTGACAAATTCGTCTACACTTAAGTATACTGTTTCTACAACCTCTCCGTTTAGCTGGGCACGTAATACTACTAAGGATTTTGACTTTACAACTTCTGTTCCTAGCTGGACTAACTGGACTGGCTCTGAAGTTAACTTGAATGCTGTGGCAAAGGTTTCGTTAGCTTTTTCTAATGACGGAACAGTTAAATATACAGATAATAAGGGTGAAGTTCAAAATGGTACATTCAAAATTATTACAGGTGATAAAGCTGATGGTGAGAACTTGATTGTATTTGATGGCGTTACTGTTAATTTTGAGATGACCGGAGTAGAAGGAGGATGGGTATGGTGTAATTTCAATACTAATATTGAAGGCAGTCAGACAAATGAGAAATTGCCTGCTGCAAACTTCTGGGAATTATATAAATGGGAATATGATGCAACTGGTAAGGTTTCTGGCATTTGGTTTGGCAAACAATCAAGTGTAGTTTCTGGTGGTGCTGCCGGTGAACGTTTAGTTTATCATTTTATAGTATCAGAATAATTTGTTCATTTATTTAGATAAAAAATATCCCGAATCTTTGGTGATTCGGGCTGTTTTTTATCTGAATGAAAAATAATTAAGTACTTAATGCTATGTGCTATGAAATATTATAAAAGAAATTTAATATCTTTCATTATTACCTTTGTATCAGTCGTTTCTTTCTCGCAGAATACTTCGGGATATAAATGGGATAATGTGAAGATTGGCGGAGGTGGATTTGTAAATGCTGTGATTGCCTGTCCAACTCAACAGAACTTGTTTTATGCACGTACGGATGTGGGGGGAGCTTACCGCTGGGAAGAACAGACACAAAGCTGGACTTCTTTACTAGACTTTGCGGATTATGAGCACAGAGCTTATTACGGAGTGGAATCTCTTGCTATAGATCCACAAGAACCTAATCGTGTTTATATGTCGGTTGGACTTTACACGTGGGATCATTCAGCAATACTCCGTTCTGATGATTATGGAGAGACTTTTAGTGCAACTGAGAGTCCTTTTGCTATTAATGGAAATGGAATGGGAAGACAGACTGGCGAGCGTTTGGCCGTTGATCCTAATAAAGGTGATATCCTTTTTTGTGGTAGTCGGTTAAAAGGTTTATGGAAAAGCATAGACCGCAGTACTTCATGGACTCAGGTAACAAGTTTCCCTTATAGTACTACTTCTACCAGTACAACTGATGAAAACGGTGTGTGTGTAGTTGTTTTTGATAAAAATTCTTCGACGAAAGGAAATGCCACACAAACTATATATGTGGGTGTAGCAAGTACTACTAATCCGATGTATGTATCTAAAGATGGAGGAACAACATGGAGTGCTCTTCCTGCTTTTGTTGGTGCAGGTACTGGATTAATGATGCAGAGAGCTCAACTTACAGAAGATGGGAAAATATTATATGTAACTTGCGCTGATGGTCCCGGTCCCCATAGTTATAATAAAGGAGCTGTATTGAAATATGATGTTGCAAGTTCTACATGGACTGATATAACACCTTCTACTTGTACACGCCCTTATTGCGGATTGAGTATTGATGCCAAAGACAATAATCGCGTGCTTGTATCAGGATGCCAACAATTTCAGGCTAATCAGTTTTGGATGGATGCACCGAATACGGACTTATGGGGAGATAATGTTTATTTAACAGAAGATGGAGGTGTTTCCTGGACGACTTTCTTCAATTATAAGAATTCAGATGGCATGATTCTTGATCCCAATGGTTCTCCTTGGGTAAAAGGGAGTACACTTCATTGGTGTGGTTCTATTGCTTTTGATCCGTTTAACTCTTCTCGCTTTTTTATTACTTCAGGGAATGGTATTTATATGAGTGACAATTTAAGCACCACTTCTCAGGTTTTGGTTAAATTTATGGTAAACGGGCTTGATGAGACTGTTCCTTACGATTTTGTAAGTATTCCGGGAGGGAATTTTGCATCCGCGGTTGCCGACTATGATGGATTTATACATACTGATGTATTGCAATATCCTGTTAACAGCTATTCTCCTTCAATGGGAACTACGACAGGTTTGGCTTTTGCCTGGAATAAGAAAAACGTGATGGCTCGCGTAGGCAGTTCTTTTTATTATTCAGTGGATAATGGCAATGTTTGGACGGTCGCCACCATGCCGGTCACTGGAGCTACGGAAGGCAAGGTTGCTGTTTCTGCCAATGGCACAAAGATGATGTATTGCCCCAGTGGCTCAACCAATGTTTATCTTTCTTATAATAACGGAAAAGGTTGGACCAATGTATTGCATGGCATTACAGAGGGAAAACCGGTTGCTGACGGAATAAACGATAATATGCTTTATTTTTATGATTCAAGTTCGGGCAATTTGTATAAGATGGGAACAGGAATACCTCCTTCAATGGTAGTTGCCGGCTCAATTGGCAAAGGTGCTTCTTCATTTATTGCCATTAATCCTTATGTTGAAGGTGATTTATGGATACCGATGAATGGTGGTGGTTTGTTGAATTATAACGTAATTACTACTGCAAAAAATACAATTTCCAATATTACTTGTTCCGCTGTTGCATTAGGGAAAGCGGCTACGGGCAAGGATTACCCCACCATTTTTATTTGGGGAAAAGTGGATGGAGTGGAAGGTCTTTTTCGTTCTGTGGATAAAGGAATGACATGGATTCGCACCAATGATGATAGTCATTGTTATGGTGGATTAGGGAATGGTAATATGATTTGTGGCGATTGGAATCATTTTGGACGGGTGTACATGAGTACTTCCGGACGTGGTATTGCATACGGATACTTGTCTGACGAAGGCACTGGCATTGAAAACCATTCAGAGGACAGTCATTTTTCGAGTGCTTATATCTTTGATAGTAGCATTAGTTTTAATTTTGATGAAGAAGTCGTTTATACCGTTTATTCTCTTTCGGGACAAATTGTGGAAAAAGGTAGAGGTTCTTCATTGAATGTTGGTAATAATCTTGCTTCAGGCTTATATCTATTGACCTTTGAGGGATCTAAAGGTTATAAGCCTTTACGTTTGATAAAAAAATAGAATAAATACCATGGTGAAGTATATTAAATTGAGTTTAATTTTTTTTCTGATTATAGGTTTCACTGCATGCAAAAAGAGCAAAACGAATGCTAACAGCGAAGTTCAGAAGAAGACCAATTATGAAAAAGTATATGATTCCTGTGATAGCTTGCAAGAAGTTGTGGAACAAGATACCGGAGCAATTCATAATAATGAGTTTGGTAGGAAGATGGAACATGCGATGTGTGAAAAAGCCAAGATGATGAGAGGCTTATCTAATGAAGACAAGCTGCTTGTAGAATATGATGGAGCTAAGAATTTATTAGTGAGTATTTCAAAAGAGGGTAAGAAAAATCCTGAACTTTATAAAGATAAAAAATTTATCAAGAAAGCGAATGATAGGATGGAAAAGGTTCGTGAGTATTACGACCAATTAAGGAAAGCTACCTTGAATTTTAATCAGAGAAAGCTCTTTTACTCAATAACCAAGAGGCAAATTTAGTTTTGTTTTTAATAAAGAAGAGAAGGATAGCGCTCCTTCATAGTTTATTTATTATTAGTTGATTAGTGGTGTGAAAGCCGTTTAAAGCTTCTTTTTAGGTTGAGGGAAACTTTGGACGGCTTTCTTTTTCTTTATTTAGCTGGCTCTTTTTACAATTTCCAGCATTACTTGTTCTTCATTTTCCCAGCAGAATTTTTTGGAAAGTTCATTCAATCGATTTTGATAAGCAGACTTATCACCCCATTCATCCAACATTTCAAGAATGATTTTTGCTAAGTATTCCGGTTCGTAGTGAGAGATTAGTTTACCCGTTTGATGTGTTTCCACGATGCGGGCAATCTCAGGGAAGTTGGAGGCGAGAACGGGAACCCCATATTTCATATAATCAAAGATTCGATTGGGTAAAGAATAGTAATAGCTTAAACCTCTGTTTTCCAAAAGAACAAATCCTAAATCAGCAATAGAGGTATATTGATTAAGCTCTTCGAATGGAAGCCTTCCGGTGAAAAACACCCTATCATCCAATTGTTTTTTCTTCGTGAGGGTCTTCATTTCCTCAAATAAATCGCCGTCTCCACAGATGCAAAGAATGCAAGACTCCAGATAAGGCATGGCATTTATTAACCATTCTATGCCTCGTCCCATATTAATTGCTCCTTGATAGAGCAAGAGTTTCTTTCCTTCGAGGGAAGGCAACAGGTTAGGGTTCGTATTCTGAGTGGCGCTTTTAGGGGTAGTCCCGGATTCTTTGGTGGGAATGTTGCGAACTACTCTCATTGTAATTCCATATTTCTGCTTATAGTGTTCGGCAATGGATTCGCATACAGTATAGGAGTACTTAAGATGTGGGAAAAAAAGATCTTCAATCTTTTCCCAGACTCTTTTTATCTGCGGTCTATTTACCAGTTCGGGTACTTCAGGAAAGAGTTCGTGAGCATCGAAGACTAAGGGAACACGGCACAGCTTACTTGCGATGAAGTTTGCTGGTAAAGCGTCTGTGTCGTTACATAACAGCATATCTTTGCGTTTAAAGAGTAATATAAATAACAATCGCAGGTTATATTCCAGATAAAAAACAAATCGTTTTTTGAATAAGAGGTTGAAGCGGTAAGTCTGATAAGGACGTTTTAGCGGTTTACGTTCTTTTTTTATGCAGCCAATTAAAAAGACATCGTATCCGTTACGATATAATGAGGTAGAAACTTTATCTACCCGTTGGTCGGTGATCAGGTCGTTTGAGACAGAGACAAGGATACGTTTGGTTATCTTTAGAGGCATATTATTAGATTCTTGTACAAAAGAAAATAATTTCTTGTACAGAACAATTCAATCTTCAGTACAAAAGAATAAATTGTTCTGTACAAGAAATTTCAAATTAATCCGGACGTTTCACATAAACTTACTTCTTTGCGTGAGGATAGTCAATGGTATAATGCAAACCGCGACTTTCTTTTCGCTCCATTGCCTGGCGCATGATGAGATAACCCACATTTACCATGTTTCTCAGTTCACAGATTTCCTTGGAAGCTTTTGAACGTTTAAACAGACTTTCAGTTTCTTCATAAATAATGTCCAGACGATCCCATGCACGTTTCAGTCGGAGATCGGAGCGAACAATGCCTACATAAGTACTCATTATTTGTCCTACTTCCTTTATGCTTTGAGTAATTAATACCATCTCTTCCGGTGAACGGGTTCCTTCATCGTTCCATTCAGGAATGTTTTCGTTGTAGGTGTATTGATCTATAACCTTCAGACTATGTTTAGCCGCGGCATCGGCATAGACCACTGCTTCTATGAGCGAATTGGATGCCAGACGGTTTGCTCCGTGCAAGCCGGTGCAGGAACATTCTCCTGCTGCATATAATCTTTCGATAGAAGAATGAGCATTGAGGTCTACTTTAATACCTCCACATAAATAGTGTGCTGACGGAGCAACAGGGATATAATCTTTAGTAATGTCAATACCTAAACTGAGGCATTTCTCGTAGATATTAGGGAAGTGTTTTTTTGTTTCTTCCGGGTCTTTGTGAGTTACATCGAGAAAGACGTGTTCATCTCCACGGTTTTTCATTTCATTATCGATGGCCCGAGCTACGATGTCTCTTGGAGCAAGAGACAGACGTTCGTCATATTTTTGCATGAATTCCTTACCATCCATAGTGCGGAGCACACCTCCATACCCTCTCATAGCTTCAGTGATCAAGAAAGAAGGACGATCTCCCGGGTGAAAAAGGGCAGTAGGATGAAATTGGATGAACTCCATATCTTTTACCGTTCCTTTGGCACGGTAAACCATTGCGATTCCATCTCCCGTAGCAACCAAAGGATTAGTCGTTGTTTGATAAACGGCTCCTACGCCTCCGGTGGCCATTAAAGTTACTTTGGATAGAAAAGTATCTACTTTGCCAGTCTTCAAGTCCAGGATGTAAGCTCCGAAACATTTAATATCGGGAGTTTGGCGGGTAACCGTTACTCCTAAATGGTGCTGAGTTAGTATTTCAATGGCAAAATGATTTTCGAAAACAGTGATGTTAGGATGCTGTTGTATAGCGTTGATCAGGCTGTCCTGAATTTCCGCTCCTGTATTATCTTTGTGGTGCAGGATACGAAACTCGGAATGCCCTCCTTCACGGTGCAGGTCAAAATCTCCTTTCTCATTTTTATCAAAATCCACGCCCCAGCTTATAAGTTCTTTAATTTGTGCGGGAGCCTCTCTGATAACCATTTCCACGGCTTTCCTGTCACTGATCCAATCGCCGGCAATCATGGTGTCTTCAATATGTTTCTCAAAATTATCTACTAATGTGTTTGTTACAGAAGCAACACCACCTTGAGCATAAAAGGTATTTGCTTCTTCCAAGTTCGTCTTACAAATAAGTGCGACTTTACCTTTGCTTGCCACTTTCAAGGCAAAACTCATACCGGCAATACCAGAACCGATTACTAAGAAATCAAACTTCTTAATCATAAGTGTAATGTTTAGTGAATGCAAAGCTACAAAAATCCTTTTTTAATTGTTCTTTTCTCATTGAATAATTAATATAATTGCTAACTTGCAACCCAAATTATTAACATAATGGATAGAATTTATCATGCGCGGGTAGTGTGGTACCACTATATTTACCTTTTTTTATTATTGGCTATGGCGATTTTTTTTCTTTGTGAAAAGCAATTTATCCTTGGGATGATATTTATGGTGTGGCTCATTTATGTGCTCGAAAAAATTCTTCATACGTTTTATACAATAACCCCGGATCGTACTCTTGTTATTTCTCAAGGGTGGTTTATCAAGAAGAAAATTATCAAGATTGATGAAATAACTTCTATTGACGAAACGTTTATGTTAAAAGTGAGTGGACTTGCAGTGACAAGATTCTTGTTACTAAAACACAAAAACAGATATTATTCTTTACTTCCCGACAAGGAAGTGGAACTACTGGAATTATTAACTAAAAAGGAAGGATAAACCTTATAGTTGGTGAAATTTTTCCGAGAAATATTATTATGAAACGTATTCTTTCCATATTATCCCTTTTCTTCTTTTGGCAAATGATCGCATTTGCTCAGCCAGGGCTAAGGACAAAATTGAATCTATTGCTGAAAGATGATTTATTTAAAACGTCCGAATTAGGTCTTTCTGTATATGATCTCACGGCCAACAAATATCTTTATCGGTATCAAAGCAAAAAGCTTTATCGCCCTGCATCTGTGGAGAAGCTTGTCACGGTAATTACCGGACTTTCAATATTGGGACCGCATCATCGTTTCTCTACCACTCTTTACCACACAGGTGAAATTCGGAACGATACTTTGAATGGGAATCTTTATGTGGTTGGAGGACTCGATTCCGAGTTTATGGATCCCAGTATGGATGAATTGGTGCAAATGCTTTATCAATCGGGTATCAGAACCGTAACAGGTAAACTAATCGCAGATGTATCAATGACGGATTCTCTCTATTGGGGGCCAGGCTGGTCATGGGATGATGCTCCTTATTCTTTTCAGCCTATAATTTCTCCATTAATGTTTCACAAAGGATACGTGGAAGTATCTGCCAAACCAGAGAAGAAGGATTTACCGGCAACATTGGTTTGTGTTCCGGCTTCCTCTTATTACACATTAAGTAACCAGACAGTCAGTAATAATTCGCAGAACGATAAATTTAATCTTTCCCGTCATTGGATGGACAATCGGAATGATATTCTTGCCACTGGAAGCATTTCGTCCACCCAGCGAGAGCGGATCACCGTGTCAAGTTCCTCCTCCTTTTTTATGCATACCTTTTTGCAAAGAGCGAGGATAAGGGGTGTTCATCTTCCCGACTATACCTATGGAGAACTTCCGGTGGATTCGTCGGCTGTCTTTGTTGCCCGTCTTTCCCATCCGTTTCGTTTAGCTTTGCAACGAGCCATGAAGAATAGCGATAATCTTTCGGCGGAAGCCATTCTTTTCAATACGGCTGCCAAGCAGTCGGGTAAGCAGCATCTGAATCGTGAGGATGGAGTTAAAGTCATTCAGCAATTTATTTCGAAGTTAGGGCTCGATCCTGAAACTTATAATATTGTGGATGGATGCGGGGTCTCCTTATATAATTATATCTCTCCGGAATTGTTGGTTACTTATCTTAAATACGCTTACTCACAAAAGAAAATATTCAGGGAACTTTATCCGGTTCTTCCTATTGCCGGAGTGGATGGTACATTGAGTGGACGAATGAAAGATGGGAAAGCGTATAAGAACGTGCATGCCAAAACCGGATCTGTCACTGGCGTTAGTTCGTTGGCTGGTTATGCCAAAGCTTCTAACGGGCATCTTATCGCCTTTGCCATTATTAATCAAAATGTGATGCAGACTGCCAAAGCAAGGGCTTTTCAAGATCAGCTTTGTGAGATTCTTTGTGAATAAAGTTTTTTAATTCTTACAAAAAGAAGAGTTGCCTTCCTTTCAGGAAAGGCAACTCTTTATAAAATTAATTATTTTTTTTATTTTTCGTAATCTGCCCAATTTACGGCTTTCATATCACCTTTTTGTGCTAGTGCCACATGAAAAGCAAGTGCTGCGTTAATGCGGTGAGGAGTATGTCCGGTTCCGGCTAACTTGATATAATCCCAAAGTAATTGTTTATAGTCGGGATGCACACAGTTCTCAATGATAGCATGTGCTTTCTGAACGGGGCTTTTGCCTCTTAAGTCGGCCACTCCTAATTCAGTAATGAGCACTTTAACTGAGTGTTCGCTATGATCCAGATGAGAAACCATTGGAACAATGGCACTAATTTTACCTTCTTTGGCAATAGACGGGCAAGTAAAGATGGACATATAGGCATTGCGGGTAAAATCTCCCGAACCACCAATTCCGTTCATCATTTTCACTCCGCCAATATGTGTGGAATTAATGTTTCCGTATATGTCAGCCTCTATAGCTGTATTGATGCTGATTACCCCTAAACGACGTATTATTTCCGGATTATTGGAGATTTCGGCTGGACGCATAATCACTTTGTCCTTGAAAAAATTAATATTGTCATAAATTTGTTGTAGGCAGGGGTCTGTAACAGTTAGTGAGCAGCAACTTCCGAATTTAATTCTTCCTTGTTGCATCAGTTCAATCACTGAATCCTGGATTACTTCTGTATACATTTCAAAGGCAGGAACATCTTTGTCTTGGCCTAATGCGCCTAATACAGCGTTGGCTATGTTTCCTACGCCAGATTGAATGGGAAGAAAAGTAGAAGGGATACGACCAATCTTTAATTCATTGGCTAAGAATGCAGCCACATTTTGACCAATCTTTGTGGTAATTTCATCGGCAGCAACAAAACCACGGGCTTCATCCGGTACATTACTTTCTACGATTCCCGCGATTTTTGAAAGATCAACCTGAACATAAGGAACGCCAATGCGGGTTGAAGGAGTGTATACTCCTAACTCTCTTCTATATGGAGGATCAGCAGGCTCATAAATATCGTGCATGCCAATCAAGCCTTTGCTGTGGTGACTATTTAATTCAATAAGGATTTTATCTGCCAAACGACAATAAGTCGGGACGTTTCCTACAGCGGTGGTGAGGTACACCTTCCCATCTTGAGTGACATCGCAGGCTTCAATAACAACCACATTCACTTTTCCTAAAAAGCCGTAACGAACTTGTTGGGCCATTTCAGAAAGATGTAAATCCTCGTACTGAACTTCTCCTTTATTAATTGCTGCTCTCATATCTTTGTTGGTCTGATATGGTGCACGGAACTTTATCGCTTTGGCTCGTGTAAGCGCTCCATCGAGTGAATTTCCGGAGGATGCTCCGGTAAAGACCCCGATCATAAAAGGATTACCTTTTGCATGTTCGGCTATTGCTTTTTCTGCGATGGCAGCGGAGATAATTTTGGGAGCACCTGCTGGTGTAAATCCACTGAATCCAACATTGTCTCCGTCTTTAACGAAATCAGCAGCTTCTTCTGCTGTAATAAACTTTAGTGACATAATTTTCAATAGTATATTTTATGTTAGAATTAAACTTTCTTTTTTTAGTATTTTCTGTGAAGTATTTCAGAATAGATTATAGCTTTGCGGGCTTCTTCGGGAGAACTTAGTTGTAGGTCTGGTTTGGAATTTTTCTGTTCAAAGGAATCTTGAACCGTTTTTTTTTCTTTTATATCTTTTGTGAGCACCGCAGATTTCTTTCTTACATTTGGATCTTCATGGATATTCTGAGATTTGGGAGTAACAACTACAGGCGCAGATTGAGTTGGCTTAACATCCTCCTCTTCATTGAGGTTAAACCATTTTTCCCAAGCCTCGGGAAGTTGGCTCTCTTTTTTATCTTCTTCTGTAGGCGGCAAAACCGGTTCTTTACTTCTTTCTGCTGTTTTCTTTTTCTCTTGTTTGCCTATTTTGCTAACTACAATTGCGATAATGATGCCAATAACGATGATGTATTGAAAAATATCTTCCATGATTATTTTCTAAATGTTTGCCTGCCAAAGATATGGCTTTTATTTGAGGTAAATAGAATAATGAATTAAAAAAGGCACTATTCATAGCTAATCTTCGTCTTTTTTAACCTAATCTTGAGCAATTAAGAGCAACAATATTTTTTTATTTCATCACTTATTGCCAAAGAAGGCATATCTTTGCAGTTCGAATTTAAAAATTTAGATAGTATGAATGAAATAACAGGAGCAGACTTTAAATCTGCAACTGCTTTTGATAACAAAAAATTGTTTATCGAAACGTATGGTTGCCAAATGAATGTGGCAGATAGTGAAGTAATTGCATCGGTTATGCAAATGGCAGGATATTCTATTTGTAAAAGCCTTGATGAGGCGGATGCTGTGTTTATGAATACCTGCTCGATTCGTGATAATGCGGAGCAAAAGATTTTAAATCGTCTGGAATTCTTTTATTCACTAAAGAGGAAAAAGAAACACTTGATCGTTGGAGTGCTGGGTTGCATGGCGGAAAGAGTCAAGGATGAGTTAATTGAAAATCATCATGTGGATCTTGTTGTGGGGCCTGATGCATATCTCACTCTTCCAGAGCTGGTTGCTTCTGTTGAAGCGGGTGAAAAAGCCATGAATGTTGAGCTATCTGCTACAGAAACTTACCGGAATGTAATCCCTTCTCGTATCTGTGGAAATCATATTTCCGGATTTGTTTCTATTATGCGGGGATGCAATAATTTCTGTACTTATTGTATCGTTCCTTATACTCGTGGACGGGAGCGCAGCAGGGATGTGGATAGTATTCTTAATGAGGTGCGTGATTTAGTTGCAAAAGGTTATAAAGAGGTAACGCTGTTAGGTCAGAATGTGAATTCTTATTCTTTTGAAAGAGCGGGTAAGACAATTAGCTTTCCTGTTTTACTTCGTACGGTTGCCGAATCAGCTCCTAATGTGCGGATTCGTTTCACCACTTCTCACCCGAAGGATATGAGTGACGAAACACTGCAAGTAATCGCTCAAGTACCTAATGTTTGCAAACACATTCATTTGCCGGTTCAGAGCGGAAGTTCCAGAATTTTGAAACTAATGAATAGGAAGTACTCTCGTGAATGGTATTTGGACAGGGTTGAATCCATCAAACGAATTGTCCCTGATTGCGGATTGACTACTGATATTTTTTGTGGATTTCATTCCGAAACGGAAGAAGATCATCAGGAATCTCTTTCATTGATGAAAATTTGTGGATATGATGGCGCTTTTATGTTTAAATATTCTGAACGTCCCGGAACTTATGCGTCAAAGAATTTAGAAGATAATGTGCCGGAAGAAGTGAAAGTTGCCCGCCTGAATGAAATTATCGAATTACAGAATAAACTTTCCGCTGAAAGTAACAATCGCTGTATTGGTAAAACGTATGAAGTTCTGGTTGAAGGTGTCTCTAAGCGTTCACATGAGCAACTTTTTGGAAGGACTGAACAAAACCGTGTGGTGGTTTTTGATAGAGAAAGCCATAAGATAGGTGATTTTGTTCAAGTTACCATCACTGAAGCAAGCTCTGCTACCCTGAAGGGAATACTGGTTTAGAAAGTATAATATTAAAAAGATCATGATGAGAATCTCATCGTATTTATTGACATAATATAAAGCAGCTGTACTCATGGTATGGCTGTTTTAAACTCATTCTAATATTTCATTGTCAATTCATTGTATTATTAGCAATAATTCCTACCTTTGCGACATTATAAATAGTAGGGATTGACTTATGAGTCCAATGAATTTTACCCACATTCTGACACAAGCAGTCGATGAACTTTCGGAAAGTGAATCATATAAAGGGCTGATGCATCAGCATAAAGACGGAGAGCCGCTGCCTTCGGCCAAGATGTTGCAAGATATTATTGATCTTTCGCGTGCCATTATTTTCCCTGGATACTTTGGGAATTCTACCGTAAATAGTCGTACAATCAATTATCATATTGGAGTAAATGTTGAAAAGTTGTTCGGCTTATTGACTAAGCAGGTAATGGCCGGTTTGTGTTTTGGCTTTACCGATAATGATGATGATGGAGATACAGACGTAAAACAAAGTAAAGCTGCTGCACTCTCAGCCCAATTTATCAGTAAACTGCCGCAGCTTCGTCGTATATTAGCGACAGATGTAGAAGCTGCTTATGTAGGAGACCCTGCTGCGCAAAGTTATGGAGAAGTGATTTGCTGCTATCCGTCCATTAAGGCAATCACCAATTATAGAATTGCACATGAGCTGGTGAAACTGGAAGTACCGTTGATACCACGTATTATTACAGAGATGGCGCATTCTGAAACTGGTATTGATATCCACCCGGCGGCAGAGATTGGAAACTATTTTGCTATTGACCACGGCACAGGTGTGGTAATTGGTGCAACCAGTATTATTGGCAATAACGTAAAACTGTATCAGGGAGTAACACTTGGAGCCAGAAGTTTTCCTCTTGACCAAGATGGAAAACCAATTAAAGGAATCTTAAGGCATCCTATTTTAGAGGATAATGTAATTGTGTATTCTAATGCGACGATCCTTGGGCGTATTACCATTGGAAAGAATGCAACGGTAGGTGGAAATATTTGGGTAACAGAGAATGTTCCGGCAGGAGCAAGAATTATACAAACCAAAGCCAAAAAATAATTTAAAATTAATAAATATGCAATTCGAACTCATAGCAAAAACATTCCAAGGATTGGAAGAGGTCTTAGCAGAAGAATTAACCAATCTTGGAGCGGATAATGTACAAATAGGGAGACGAATGGTTTCTTTTAGCGGGGATCAGGAAATGATGTACCGGGCAAATTTTTGTTTGCGTACTGCTATTCGTATACTAAAACCTATTAAACATTTTAATGCCAAGGATGCTGACGAGGTGTATGATCAGATAAAAAAAGTTAAGTGGGAGGATTTTCTGGATGCTGATAAAACGTTTGCTGTGGATGCGGTTGTATTTAGTGAAGAGTTCCGTCATTCAAAATTTGTTGCATACAAAGTAAAGGATGCAATAGTTGATTATTTTAGAGAATTGAATGGCAAGCGTCCATCAGTACGCATCAATAAACCTGATGTCTTTTTAAATATTCATATAGCGCAAAATAGATGCACTTTATCTTTAGATTCTTCAGGCGAATCTCTTCATCGCAGAGGATATCGTCAGGAAGCTGTGGAAGCTCCCTTGAATGAAGTGCTTGCTGCCGGAATGATTTTAATGACAGGCTGGCATGGCCAATGTGATTTAATTGACCCTATGTGTGGTTCGGGTACTATTCCTATTGAGGCTGCATTGATAGCTCGCAATATTTCTCCGGGCGTGTTCCGTAAAGAATTTGCCTTTGAAAAGTGGAAAGACTTTGATCAGGAAATGTTTGATACTATCTATAATGATGATTCTCAAGAACGTGAATTCACACATAAAGTGTATGGTTATGATAATAGTCCTCAAGCAAATGAAATCGCTATTCACAATGTAAAGGCGGCGGGACTGTCTAAGGATATTGTTTTGAAATTACAACCCTTCCAGCAATTTGAGAAACCAAGTGAAGAGTCTATCATTATAATGAATCCTCCTTATGGTGAACGTATCTCTACTCGTGATTTATTGGGACTTTATCAAATGATTGGTGAGCGATTAAAGCATGCATTTACAGATCAAGATGCATGGATATTAAGTTATCGTGAAGAATGTTTTGATCAAATAGCCCTTAAGCCTTCTCGTAAGATTCCGCTTTTTAACGGAGCATTGGAATGCGAGTTTAGAAAATATCAGATTTTTGGAGGGAAATACAGAGAATTTAAAAAAGAAGCAGCTGAAAGAGAATGAAGAAATTAATGATGGTAGTTGGTGTATCTTTATTGCTATCTACAGGGGGAGTAGCTCAGGAAAAGAAAATATTTACCATTGATGATTTGATACCAGGTGGCGCTACTTATAATGAGCATCTTCCTGAGAATATTTTTGGATTGCAATGGTGGGGAGATATTTGCATAAAGCCGGAAATAGATAAAATTGTATCTGTTGATCCTACCCATAAAATGAAGGAAACGACAATAGTTACGCTTGAGCAGATAAATAGTGCCTTGGAAAAGAATAAATTAGGAAAAATTTATCATTTTTATTCTGTAACCTTTCCTTTTACCAATAAAAAAGTCCTGAAAATAGAAATGCCTAAAGAGAGCGTTTTTTATGATTTTGGATTGCAACGAATCATTGAGATCATTCATTTAAAAGAAAAGGCTGCAAATACTGATTTTTGCAAAGAGAATAGTTCGATTGCTTATTCCATTGATAATAATCTTTATTTTGCTGATGCTAATGGGCAAAACATCCAGATAACCAATGAACCGGAAGGCGTTGTTTGCGGACAAAGTGTACATCGTAATGAATTTGGCATTACGAAAGGAACTTTTTGGTCACCGAAAGGAAATTTTTTAGCTTTCTACAGAATGGATGAACGTATGGTTGCTGATTATCCTTTTGTAGATATAGATACGCGCATCGCTACAGTGAAACCGGGCAAATACCCAATGGCAGGAATGACTAGTCATGAGGTTACCATCGGCGTTTATAATAAGACTACCGGAAAAACGATTTATCTGGATGCCGGCAATCCAAAAGACCGCTATTTTACAAATATTTCATGGAGCCCGGATGAAAAAAGTATTTATTTTATTGAACTGAATCGTGATCAGAATCATTCACAACTTTTTCGTTATAATGTGGCAAGTGGTAAGAAAGAAAAGATGCTGATAGAAGAAAGTCATCCTAAATATGTAGAACCACAATATCCAATACTTTTTCTTAAAGGAGATCCTACGAAATTTATTTATCAAAGTCAGCGTGATGGCTTTAATCACTTATATTTGTATAGTATAGAGGGTAAACTTATCAAGCAATTGACCAAGGGTAAATGGCTGGTAAAAGAGATTCTTGGTTTTGATGAAAAAGGAGAAAATGTTTATATCTCATCTACCGAAGCCAGCCCTTTAGAAGTGCAGATCTATAAAGTGAATATCAAAACCGGTAAATGTATGCGGATTACTCAGGCAGCCGGAACTCACGCCACATTACTTTCCTTTTCGGGTAAATATGCGATTGACAGATATTCGTCTACGAATGTTTCCCGCAACATAGATCTCATTGATATTAATAAAGTAAAGAGCTATAATATACTTACGGCAAGCGATCCGTATAAGGAGTATAAAATGCCTATTATTGAGATGGGAACAATCAAAGCGGATGATGGGGTGACCGATCTTTATTACCGATTAATTAAACCTGTTGATTTTGATCCATCAAAGAAATATCCTACGGTTGTTTATGTCTATGGTGGCCCTCATGCACAAGTCGTAAGTAACACTTGGTTAGGCGGAGCTCGTGGATGGGAAATTTATATGGCCAGTCGTGGATATGTGATGTTTAGCGTAGATAACAGGGGAAGCGAGAATCGTGGCAGAGAATTTGAACAGGTTACTTTTCGTCAATTAGGGGTGATTGAGTCTAAAGACCAGATGAAGGGAGTGGAGTTCCTTAAGAGTCTTCCGTATGTGGACGCAAATCGTATGGGGGTTCATGGATGGAGCTTTGGTGGATTTATGACAACGAATCTGATGCTTCGTTATCCTGATGTGTTTAAAGCTGCTGTAGCGGGTGGACCTGTAATAGATTGGAGCTATTATGAGGTAATGTATGGTGAACGTTATATGGATACGCCTCAAACTAACCCCGAAGGTTACAAAGAATGTAACATGAAACTTAAAGCAGGGAATTTGAAGGGACATCTTTTAGTTGTTATAGGTGGAATAGATCCTACTTGTGTCCCTCAACATACTTACTCTTTTATAAAAGCTTGCATTGAAGCCAATACTTATCCTGATCTATTTGTCTACCCCGGACATCAACATGGAGTAGTAGGTAAAGATCGTGTGCACTTAAGTAATAAAATGACGCAATATTTTGATCAATATCTTAAATAAGTAATACTGAATAGAACGATGAAATTATTATTATTAGGGTCGGGCGGCAGAGAACATGCATTGGCATGGAAAATAGCACAGAGTCCAAAGATAGAAAAGCTTTATATTGCTCCCGGAAATGCCGGAACAGGCAGTGTAGGAGAAAATGTGAATATGGAAGTAGATGATTTCTCTTCTATTAAAGCTTTTGTACTTAACAATAATATAAATATGGTAGTAGTGGGACCGGAAGATCCTTTAGTAAAAGGTCTTTATGATTATTTTCAGAATGATCTCACGTTGGTTCATATACCGGTAATCGGCCCTTCTCAACGAGGAGCGACATTAGAAGGGAGCAAAGAATTTGCTAAAGAATTTATGTTCCGTCACAACATCCCGACTGCTGGTTATAAAAGTATTACAGCAGCTAATTTACAAGACGGATTAGATTTTCTTGATTCATTGCAGGCTCCGTATGTTTTAAAAGCTGATGGGCTTTGTGCTGGTAAGGGAGTGCTTATTCTTCCTACATTGGATGAGGCTAAAAAGGAATTACAGGAAATGTTAAGCGGAATGTTTGGTGATGCAAGTGCCACCGTTGTTATTGAAGAATTTCTAAGTGGTATTGAGTGTTCTGTTTTTGTTCTGACTGATGGGAAAAATTATAAGATCCTTCCTGTGGCAAAAGATTATAAAAGAATAGGGGAGGGAGATAAAGGATTAAATACCGGTGGTATGGGTTCTGTTTCTCCTGTTCCGTTTGCCGATGAATTTTGGATGAAAAAAGTGGATGAACGCATTATACGTCCTACTATAAATGGATTAGCAGAAGAAGGAATTGTTTATAAAGGTTTTATCTTTTTAGGGCTAATCAATGTAAACGGTGAGCCTATGACTATAGAATATAATGTTCGTATGGGAGATCCGGAAACAGAATCTGTTATGCTCCGGGTGAAGAGTGACTTGGTGGAATTATTTGAAGGTGTTGCTGCCGGCAACCTTAATGAAAAAACGATAGAAGAAGATCCCCGTACAGCCGTCAGTGTAATGTTGGTATCAGGAGGATATCCCGAACATTATAAAAAAGGATTCCCTATCAGTGGCTTGGAACTAGTAAAAGATAGTCTTGTTTTTCATGCAGGAACTACTTTCAAAGATAATCAGATTGTTACGAATGGTGGGCGTGTTTTAGCTATTAGTTCTTATGGGAATACCAAAGAGGAAGCTTTAGCACAATCTTTTTCAGGAGCTGAAATGATTGATTTTGAGAAAAAGTATTTCCGTTCAGATATTGGATTTGACCTATAATAAATAATGATAAAAAAAAGCATACAACAGAGGATAACGACAGGTAAATTTGTTTTACCTGCTGTCCTGTTGTTATCTATTGCTATATGGTTTGTGGTTTATTTCATAAAACCAGTGATTGGAGCTTCTCAGGTCACATCTCCCTTCTGGCAGTTGATTGAACCCTATTTGCCTGGAGGGTTCTTTACTAGAATTATTAGTTATCTCTTATATGCCTTTGTTGGCTATTTTTTGATTGAACTAAATAATGCATTTGCCATCATACGGCTTAGGACTTCCATTCAGTCGTCAATCTATTTTATTATAATCGCTTTTTGTCCTGAATTACATCCTTTACATGTGGGAAATGTTGCTGCCCTTTGTATGGTGATCTCTATTTATTTTTTATTTCAGTCATATCAAAAGACTCAATCCTCAGGGATTCTTTTTAATTCTTGGTTCTTTTTAGGGTTGAGCAGCCTTTTGTTTCCTCAATTGTTGTTCTTGGTGCCTCTTTATCTTTTAGGAGCTTATAACTTCCAATCGTTAAATTTTAAAAGCTTTTTTGCCGGAATAATTGGATTGATGCTCCCTTTTTGGTTCTTGCTAGGATATGCATTTTCTTTTAATCACATTGAACTGTTTTATCGCCCTTTTCAAAATCTTTGTACCTTCGCACCAATTAATTTTTTTACGTTAAAAACAGCACAGATAGCAACAACAGGCTTTATTATTTTTATATTTATTATAGCTTTAATTCATAGTCTGGTTACTGGTTGGCAAGATAAAATACGAACCCGTTCCTATTTAAATTTTCTATCATTGATGGGAATTTGCCTACTGGTATTGCTCTGTCTTCAACCACAGCATTTTATAAGTATATTTCCATTATTATTAGTGAGCTTTAGCTTTCTTGCTGGTCATTTTTTTGCTTTGACATCTAATCGCGGTTCAAATTTATTTTTCATTTTTTCATTAGTGGGCTCAATTGTTCTTTTTGCATATAACTTATGGATGCTATAGTTTCAACAATTCAGCAGCTACTTATTGATTGGGGATATCCTGGGCTGTTTATTTCTGCAATGCTGGCGGGAAGTATTATACCTTTCAGTTCTGAGTTGGTGCTTATCGCATTAGTTAAGTTAGGCTTAGATCCTTTTCTCTGTGTATTATCGGCTACTTTGGGCAATACTGTTGGAGGGATGACCTGTTATTTTATGGGGTATTTAGGTAAGATAGAATGGGTGGAAAAATATTTTAAAGTGAAACACGAGAAAATAGAGAAGATGCAAAAATTTCTTCAGGGTAAAGGAGCTTTGATGGGCTTTTTTGGTTTCCTTCCTACTTTGGGTGAAGTAATTGCTATTACATTGGGTTTTATGCGTAGTAATGTTATTATTACTACTGTTTCTATGTTCTTGGGTAAACTGGCTAGGTATGTGCTTTTAGTCTATGCTATTGATGAGCTTACCTCTTTATATATGTTATATTTTGGTTAATCTGAATTTTGTTTTGTAGCTCTTAAAACTTCTCTTTTTCCCGGAGGTCCTGGCAGTCTCTCGACAATAAATCCCGAAGATTGCAGCATTCTTCTAACCACTCCCTTTGCACAATAAGTCATTAATATACCCTTGACGTTCATGGAGGCATAGAGTGCATTGAATAATTCTTGATTCCACATCTCCGGTTGCTTCTCTGGAGCGAAAGCATCAAAATAGATAACATCATAGTAGCTCTTTTGATGATCCATTATTCCAAGTTTCCATTCCATAGAATCCGTAGGATGGGTGAGTTTAGTAAAATCTAAGTTTTGTTTTAGTAATGTGAAATCAGAAGTGATTTGGCAAGGCTCATTCCATTTGGCAAGATGCAGATCATCATAAAGAGCTGACTGTTCAGGACAAATAATAGTTGGATAATTCAGTTGTTTTATTACTTCAAAAGATAAAGGATAAAGTTCCAGACTAGTGTAAATAATCTTTTTGTGAAGTTTTTGTGCTTCGAGTAATGTGAGAAATGCGTTTAAACCTGTACCGAAACCGATTTCTAATATATTAAGAGGAGATGCGGTACTTTCTTTAAGACCATAGTTTATGTAAATATGTTCAGCTTCAGTCTTTGCTCCGTTAACAGAGTGGTAGTGTTCATTCATTGACGGAACGAAAAGAGTGTGGCTTCCATCGGCGGTCAATTCTATTTTGGAGGATAGTGTCTGTTGCTTTCTATTCATTCTTCTATTTTTTTTGTTTCAGAGAGCAAAGGTAGCCAATATTAGACGCATTTATTCAATATTTGTAAAAAGGTGTTTATTTTGCTCATTAGAATTATTTTTAATGTTACTATCAATAATTATCATTACTTTTGCATCTTCCAAAATATAATGACTTTATGAAAAATATATTTATTATACTCTCGTTATTAGTCAGTATATGCATTGTCAGCTGTACAAATAAAGAGAAGAAAAAAGAAAGGATCATTACTGTAACTATGGAGGCACAGCGCTATTTCACCGAACAAATAGCTGGAGATAAGTTCTCTGTTGCAAGTATGGTCCCAAAAGGTTCCAGTCCGGAAAGTTATGATCCAAACCCTTCACAATTAATTTCTCTTGGAAAATGTGAGGCTTATTTACGTATTGGTTATATTGGCTTTGAGCAAGTCTGGTTTGATCGGTTGATGGATAATGCTCCTCATCTGCTTACTTTTGACACTTCATTGGGTGTAAACTTGATACATAGTAGCCATAATCACCAGAGCGTAGGTACACGTAACCGTTCTTTGGGGGGAGTGGACCCTCATATTTGGAATTCCACGATTAATGCAACCATTATTGCAGATAATACTTGTAAGGCACTTTGCTATTTGGACAAAATAAATGAAACTTATTATATGGATAGATGTAATAAGCTAAAACGTGAAATTAAGATACTTGATGATACCCTTAAGGTTATTTTAAAAGGAGCAGATAAATCTTTTATGATTTATCATCCAGCTCTTTCTTATTTTGCGCGTGATTATGGATTGCATCAGATTTCTATTGAAGAAGGAGGCAAAGAACCATCTCCGTCTCATTTGAGAGATTTGATTCAAATGTGCCAAAAAGAGAAAGTGCATGTGATTTTTGTTCAGCAAGAGTTTGATATGAGTAATGCAGAATTAATAGCGAAAGAAACCGGAACAAAAATAGTACGTATAAATCCTCTGAGTTATGATTGGAAAGAAGAAATGATTCGTATTGCCCAAGCACTGAAACAATGAATAAAATTATTGAAATAGATCATTTATCAGCAAGCTATGATCGTAAAATAGTGTTGCGTGATATAAACCTGAATGTTTATGAACACGATTTTCTTGGAATCATAGGGCCCAATGGTGGAGGGAAAACAACCTTAATAAAACTTATTTTGGGTTTACTAAAATCGGATAGTGGCGAAATACATTTTTTTCGTGAAGGGAAATTAGTAAATAGCTTGTCTATGGGGTACTTGCCTCAATATAATTCGATTGATAAAAAGTTTCCTATCTCTGTTTACGATGTGGTACTTTCGGGATTAAGCCGAAAAAAGTCTTTAACTAAGAGTTTTACTGATGAACAACATGCCCAAGCAGTTGAGATCATTAATCGAATGGGGTTACAAGGGTTAGAGAAAAAAGCGATTGGCCAGTTATCGGGCGGACAACTTCAACGGGCATTATTGGGAAGGGCTATTGTTTCTAATCCTGAGGTGGTAATCCTTGATGAACCAAACACTTATATTGATCAGCGTTTTGAAAGTCGTCTTTATGAAATTCTCTCAGAAATAAACAAAGAACGGGCTATAATTTTGGTCTCTCATGATATTGGAACGGTTATAAGTAATGTAAAAACAATCGCTTGTGTAAATGAAACGCTGGATTATCATCCTGATTCAGAAATCTCCAGTGAATGGTTGGAAGAGAAATTTCAATGCCCTATTGAACTACTGGGGCACGGAGACCTTCCGCATCGCATTATAAGGAGCCATGATCACAAAGGTTGAAAAAATCTTTTTTTAGTTTGCACTTTAATTAAAAAACTTAAATTAGTGAGTTTTAATCCTCCTAAGATATTGAAAATAAGCATTAGATGCCTTTTTTTCATTAAAGTTTTCTATCTTTGCCGCGTGTATGTAACAATATAAACATATATTTAATGAAACAGTACAAGCTTGTGAACAACCTGATGGGTTGGTTCTCATTTGCTATTGCAGCCGTAGTCTATTGCTTGACAATAGAGCCCACAGCCAGTTTTTGGGATTGTGGGGAGTTTATTACTTCATCCTATAAATTAGAAGTTGGGCATCCTCCCGGCGCTCCGTTCTTTATGTTGACGGCCAACTTCTTTACTCATTTTGTGAATGATCCGTCTATGGTGGCCCGCATGGTAAATACAATGTCCGCTTTATTGAGTGCGGCATGTATTATGTTCCTTTTCTGGACAGTGACTCATCTTACTAAAAAGCTTGTAGTAAAAGAGGGACAGGAAATGACACTTGGTCAGCTTATTACGATAATGGGAAGTGGTATTGTAGGAGCATTGGTTTATACCTTCTCAGATACTTTCTGGTTTAGTGCGGTGGAAGGAGAAGTATATGCATACTCTTCTTTATTTACGGCTGTAGTATTCTGGCTGATATTAAAGTGGGAAGATGTAGCGGATGAACCTCACTCTGACCGATGGCTGGTGCTGATAGCATATCTTGTCGGATTATCTATTGGTGTCCATTTGCTTAATTTATTATGTATTCCTGCAATTGTATTGGTTTATTATTTTAAGAAGAATCCCCATGCCAATGCAAAAGGCTCTGTACTAGCATTAATTGGGTCATTAGTTTTAGTTGCTGTAGTGCTCTTTGGCATTATCCCCGGTTTTGTAAAAGTTGGAGGATGGTTTGAACTTTTGTTTGTGAACAACTTCGGGCTACCTTTTAATACTGGTTTAATTGTCTATATGGTTATTTTGGCAGCAACTATTATTTGGGGCGTTTATGAATCTTATGTGGAAAAGAGTGATACGCGGATGAAACTATCTTTCTTGTCAACCATAGCTCTTTTAGGAATCCCCTTTTATGGTCACGGAGGAAGTTGTGTGGTCATTGGTTTAATTGTTTTAGGTGTTTTAGCAATCTATTTGTTTGCTAAATTCATCAATAAAAAATATAAGATAAGTGCGCGTACTCTGAATACGTCTCTGCTTTGTATCATGATGATTATGATTGGATATTCATCTTATGCATTGATTGTTATTCGTTCCACCGCTAATACACCGATGGATCAAAACTCTCCCGAAGACATCTTTACATTGGGGAGTTACCTTGGACGCGAGCAATATGGTTCCACACCTTTATTTTATGGTCAGGCTTATTCTTCCAAAGTAAAATTGGAAGCCAAAGACGGATATTGTGCTCCTGTAGTTAATGAAGGTGCTCCTATATATATAAGAAAAGAAAAAGCATCTCCCAATGAAAAAGACAGCTATGTGGTAAGCGGAAATCAAACGGACTATGTTTATGCTCAGAATATGCTGTTCCCACGTATGTATAGTAGTGCACATGAAGCACAGTATAAACAATGGATGAATATAAAAGGGAATGATGTTCCTTATGATCAATGTGGAGAAATGCTTACGGTAAATATTCCTACCCAACTTGAAAATATAAAGTTCTTCTTCTCTTATCAGATGAACTTTATGTATTGGCGTTACTTTATGTGGAACTTTGCCGGAAGGCAGAACGATCTTCAAGGTTCCGGAGAGATAGAACATGGTAACTGGATTACCGGAATTCCTTTTATTGATAAGGCATTAGTAGGAGATCAGTCTTTATTACCTTCTGAGTTGGCCAATAACAAAGGACATAACGTGTTCTACTGTTTACCTTTGTTATTAGGAATTATTGGGCTCTTGTTTCAGGCTTATCGAGGCGAGAAAGGTATCCAGGGATTTTGGGTGGTCTTCTTCCTTTTCTTCATGACTGGAATTGCAATTGTTTTTTATTTGAATCAAACGCCGAGTCAGCCTCGTGAACGAGACTATGCTTATGCGGGTTCATTCTATGCTTTTGCTATCTGGATCGGTATAGGGGTAGCTGGCGTTGTTTCGTTGTTGAGAAAAAAGCTGGGAGAGCTGCCTTCTGCTATTATAGCAGCGTTAGCTTGTCTGTTTGTACCAATTCAAATGGCTGGTCAGACCTGGGATGATCATGATCGCTCAGGACGTTATACTTGCCGTGACATTGGCCAGAACTATTTAATGTCTTGTCAGGAAAAAGGTAATCCGATTATTTTTACGAATGGAGATAATGATACATTCCCTTTGTGGTATAATCAGGAAACAGAAGGATTCCGTACAGATATGCGTGTTTGTAATCTTAGTTATTTGCAAACTGACTGGTACATTGACCAAATGAAGCGACAGGCTTACAATTCTCCTGCTGTTCCTATTACTTGGAACCGCTTGGAATACGTACAGGGCAAGAATGAATATGTAGCTGTACGCCCTGAGGTGAAACAGACGATTCTTGCTCTTTATAAGAGTGACCCTGCAGAAGCTAGAAAGAACTTTGGTGATAATCCATTTGAGCTCAAAAATATTTTGAAGTATTGGGTACGTTCAGATAAGGAAGAACTAAAAATTATTCCTACGGATAGTATTGTTATAAAATTGGATAAAGAAGCTATTAAGCGTTCGGGTATGATGATCCCTGATTCTCTTCATGGTGTGATTCCAGATTATATGACACTTTCATTGAAAGGTAAACGAGGGATTAATAAATCGGAACTTATGATGTTGGAAATGTTGGCTCAATGTAATTGGACGCGTCCTCTTTATATGGCAGTGTCTGTTGGCACAGAGAATCAATTATGTTTTGCAGATAATTTCTGTCAGGAAGGACTTGTTTACCGTATCACTCCGTTTAATACAACTAAACTTGGTGCTCGTATTGATAGTGAAAAAATGTATGACAACATCATGCATAAGTTTAAATGGGGTGGCATGGATAATCCGAAAGTTTATCTGGATGAGAACCAAATGAGAATGTGTTATTCACATCGCCGTCTATTTGCTCAGTTAGCGACTCAACTACTCAAAGAAGGCAAAAAAGAGAAAGCATTGAAGCTACTTGATTATGGAATGAAGGTTATTCCCGCTAATTGTGTACCTCATGATTTCCAGAGTGGTTCAATGGATATAGCTAAATCTTACTATCAACTTGGTCAGAATCAGAAAGCTGAGCAGATATTAAAGGATTTGTCTACTAAATCTTATCAGTATGCTAATTGGTATCTAAGCTTGAGTGATACAAGATTATCTTCCAGTAATCAGGACTGTGTCTATCATCTATATATCATGGATGAAACGAATGAGTTGCTTCGGACTAATCATTCTTCCTTAACACAACCGTTTGTCAAGAGGTTTGAAACTTTGTACGCTGCTTATTCAATGAGAACTGGAGCGGCCAAATAAGCTGAGCAAAAAGATATGTTCATAGAACAACCTCCTAAAGTGTTGCGGGTTCTTTACCCATGTGCAATTTGGAGAATGGATCCTAAAGAGAAAGCTGTTTATCTGACTTTTGATGATGGACCCATTCCCGAAATTACACCTTGGGTACTTGATTTGCTTGATAAGTATGGAATCAAAGCTACGTTCTTCTTGGTAGGAGATAATGTGCGTAAATATCCTGAAGAGTTTCAAATGATCCTTGAGCGCGGACATCGTGTGGGGAATCATACTTATAATCATATTCGAGGATTTGAGTACTTGACCAAGAACTATATGGCTAATACGGAAAAAGCGAATGAGCTGATTAAATCAGATCTTTTCCGTCCGCCTCATGGTCATATGAGAGCTCATCAGTATTATGCTCTCAGGAAGAAGTATAAAGTAATCATGTGGGATTTGGTGACACGTGATTACAGTAATAAGCTGAATGGTAAGCAGGTGTTTGAAAAGGTGAAGCATTACCTACGTAATGGTTCTATTATTACTTTTCATGACTCTTTAAAGTCAGAGCAGAATATGAAATATGCCTTACCTCGTTCCATTGAATGGATATTAGAGCAAGGCTATCAGTTTAAGCTATTATAAATGAGTAAAAAAACACTTTCCCTACAGATAAAAGCCGAAGCCTTGCGCCTCGGCTTTTCTGCTTGTGGCATTGCCCGCGTGGACTTTGTGGGGGAAAGTAAGGTTCATCTTGGGCAATGGCTTGCGGAAGAAAAGCATGCTGGTATGGATTATATGAGTAGTCATTTTGATAAACGATGTGACCCGCGTTTGTTGGTGGAAGGATGTAAAAGTATGGTTTGCGTGGCACTCAATTATTACCCTTCTCATAAGCTTAGGAAAGATCAACTGCAATTTGCCTATTATGCCTATGGGCAGGATTATCATGAAGTAGTGAAAACCAAACTTACTGAATTGTTTAATTATATAAATGAGAAACTACTATCAGTCCATGGAAGAGTTTTTTGCGATACGGCTCCTATCTTGGAGCGTTACTGGGCACAGCAGGCCGGCCTTGGTTGGATTGGCAAAAATACGCAGCTAATTATACCCAAGGCAGGGTCCTACTTCTTTTTAGGAGAAATACTGTTGGATGCAGAACTTGAATATGATTCTCCGATGAAAAGTAAATGCGGAACTTGTCAAAAATGCTTGGACACTTGTCCTACAAAAGCGTTGGAACGACCTTACCTTTTAAATGCTAATCGTTGCATTTCTTATCTTACTATTGAAAATAAGGAAGAAATCCCGGAAGAATATATTTCTAAGATAGAGAATCATCTGTATGGTTGTGATGATTGCCAACATTGCTGCCCTTGGAATCGATTTGCCACTCCTCATCTTGTACCAGATTTCCAACCTTCGGAAGCATTCCTTTCTATGGAAAAGGCTGATTGGTTGAACTTAACTGTAGACCAATATCGCGCGCTCTTCAAAGGATCGGCGGTGAAGCGATCAAAATATGAAGGGCTCATAAGAAACGTTAAGGCTACTCAGTAATTTTTTTTTTGGATTGTCTATAATTATCGCTGTTTAGTCGCATTTTTTACCGATATAATTACCTGTTATAAATATTGTTGTGGCTTTTTTCTTCCTACTTTTAATAAGCATTATCTGTTTTTTTAGGTTTGTTCCAAGAAACGATACAGATTAATATAGTTCAGAACCATCGCGCATCCATCAAAGAAGCTTATTCTTTCCCCTCTGTTTGTTTCATTTTCTACTTTAGTCAATTCGTTTACCTCCATGATGTTCAAATCTAAATTATTCAAATAAATTCAGAAAAATAGCCAGTCCATTAATCATTGCATGTATTAAAACTACACTCCAATATCCATGTTTATGTCGTTTTATAATGTACATATACATAAAAAAAGCTCCGGTAATAAACGTGACTATAACGTATGAAAGAGTATAAAAATGCACTGAGCAAAATACAAATGCACCAATGATAACAATCCAGCATCTATTATGTCTAAGCCAATTTGATAAAGTGATTATGAAATATAAAGACTTTTGAAAGATTAATGTTTCTAAAAGAGGTCCAATGATCATTGTTTCTAGAATTGTTCGATATAGTGGTCCTTGCAGAAGTGATGCATTTTGGTCACCAATAAAAATAATGTCCCATCCATTTAGTAGTTTAAATGAAATTAGCCAAAAAAAAACATAAATAATACTCATTCCAAACCATACAATTAATATAGAGGGGATAAATCCTAGGTTTCTTATGTACACATTGATTTCTTTCATAAAAAAAGACAAATAAATTGGTTATCATATTCTAACAAAGGGTTAAGTGAAAGACTCAACAATACCTACGAACAGTTCTGATAAAGAAACATAATTAAAACAGGCGCTTCATAATAAACCACATAACCATTCCTCCTGCTATGGTCGCGCAAATTTTGGATAACCAAAAACTAGCTGATAAATCTCTGCTCAATAATATTGTTACAATTACTCCTAGAGAAACCATAGAAATGGCACTTAATGGATTTATACGATCTGGGTTTAGAAAAAAAATCACATAACAAAAAATCATTGGTACAATTAAAAAATAACTTCCCCAATCTGAAATATTATTGAAACCTTTGATTTTGTAACTTAAGTAATATTCCCAGTAGACTAACATTATTGTAAGAACAATTCCAATAAATAAAAAAATATTTTTTTTCATATTTGCTTCAAGAATGAAATAGTAATGTTATATTTTAGCTTCGAGTATTTTTTTCATCATACTACACATACCCTCTCTATATAAGAGAGGGCATAAAAAAAGTACTAATTAGAATACAACACTATATTGTTTTTACTAATTCTCAAATATAAATGCTTAAGCTAACCATTGTGTGTTGGTATCCAATTTCTCAGCAATATTCTGTAACTTTCCACAAATCCATCCAAGTGCATAACTCAGCCGAGTTCCCCCTTGTATGGTTTCTTTTTCAGTGTTGTTTAATTCAACAACTTCATAATAATCTGTGCTCATGATCAAAATTATTAATATACTAACTCCTTGCTGCATTGTATCCTTCTTGAAAGTCTTTTCCTGCATTACGATCAAGACATTCTGAAACTATGATCCCAATAGCTAACCAAATAAGGTTTGCCCATCCACCTTCAATATTCTTCATTTCCACTTCAGTCAAATTGCTTACGCCCATAGCGTTAAAATCTAAATTGTTCATAATTAAAAGCTTAATGATATTGATAGCCTACTCGTTTAAGGTTTTTCGGCCATTCCACCTACAAGTTGCAACGATTGTACAACAAAAGTAAAAGTCTACACTCTAATAAAAGTGGAATGTGAATAATTTAACATTATTTTTAATCCTCCTTCAATAGTTTGCTCCTCATCTTCGGAAAGTGGCACCACAACTATTTCTATTCTTAACTGCAAAGGTTCTGTGTAGTAGTATGTTTGCCGAGTTTTACTATATGCCAAGGGCATTCCCAAAAGGCGGAGTTCTTCCAACAAATTGTAGAGATGGCTTTCACTGATATTCAATCGCTTGGCAAACTGTTTTGGTGAACCTGTAGCGCATCGGTGGATAAGCCAATTAGCATACTTTAGCCTTTCGGCATATTTGATAAATAATGTTGTCATATTTATAGTACTAATATTTTTTCAGAGTATTTTTATATAACATCTCTATAAAGATTATGCCTTAAAAATAGTAAATATTGCAGATATAGCAAGCTATTCTGGCATTTATATTACTGTTCTTTACTAATATAAATACTTTTTAAGGGATGACTATCTAATGGGTGTATTTTTTAACAATAATAACGATATATTAGTTTCTACCTATTATTTATTGATGATTATTTAGAATGAATAATATTCTAATTTCTTAGTCAATCACCGACTCTTCAGAGCAGAACTGAATTAATAAGCGATTTAACTCTTTTTTATGTTCTTTCGGTTGTTCGTATCTGAATGCTATTTGATGAAATTCAGAGTTTGGTAACCATTCAGCCTAATTGCAGTGCAATATATAGTGGATGTAATAAATGTAATTAGAGCTTTATTCCGGTAGTTTGTGTTTCCGTCCTATATCTCAACCATAGAACCAACAAAAGACCAGCAAAAACAACACACATACTGAAAGGAAATATTCTGTTCATACCCCAATGTTCTGCCACAGTACCGACTAAAGGACCCGTAATCCCCATCGATATATCAATAAACAAGCCATAAGCGGCAAGA
>JAATGU010000076.1 GCA_015654535.1 Bacteroidales bacterium | reverse complement strand
TGGATTGTGGAAAGAACATTTTCGTGGTTTGACAACTACAGAAGGCTCTGCCGAAACTATGAATTAACTTTCGATTCGGCAGAGGAAATGGTCAAAATTGCTTCTATAAGATTTTTATTGAATAAAATTTAAACAGGCTCTCAAAGTATTGTTTCTTTGTTCACATTGTCGCAAATACTCTTTCGGCATTGGCGGTATACTGTTTTTTTAAGAGACCGGCTATGAATAATCTATTTTACCAGACTATAAACTTTCAGAGTTATTACTTATTTCTCTTATGAATAATTCGTAAGGCATAAGCTCCCGCCATTGATAATAAGATTAAAGAGCCTTCTCCTACAGGGGTATTTTTAGGATCTATTCCATCTTCATTAGCAGAATCATCTTCTTGTTCTGGAGAATTAGTATATAATTGAAAGTTTTCGCTGTTTTCAATGGACATAGCGGTTGATATACCCGAGTAGATTTGTAGGCATAGAAATGAAATTAGTAGTTTTTTCATGAATTATACTTGTTTATTTAATAACTATTTTAGTAGTTTTATTCTTTATTTTGATTAAATAAAGTCCTGGAGAGAGGAATATCGATTTTTCTTTTGCAATCAATCCTGCATACATAAGTTGCCCTTGTGCAGAATAAACGCTTACAGGAATTTCTATTCCAGTAATCTGCAAAGATCCTCCATTCTGCCGGATTCTTATATTATCACTCTCTAATGAAGCTATATTTGTACTTTCGGTTTCAATGTTAATGGTACGTAAAGCTTGGTTTGTTTTTGTCCCCTTATAGATGATGAAAGATTGGAACGGAAGAAGCTCATTTTCACTTTGGATGAACTTGTTGTTTTCAAGTAAATAATATTTGTCGGCATCTACTAACGCTTTAGGATTAATGCTATAGGTGTATGGGTTACCTAAATGAGTGTAGCCATCATTGACTATATATTGGTTGGTATTTTCATTAAGTGTTGTCCCTTTGTTTGAAAAGAAAAACAATTCTCCATTGTCAATCTTAGATAAAACTTTAATAATATAGCCATCGTTTTCTAAAGAAGTATTTTCAAAATGTTCATTTTGATACTTTTGCAGCATATAGTCATAGTTTGCTCTTAAAGAATAAGCACTTCCATTAATATAACCACCCACGTTACAAGGAATAAATGGAAGAGAGAAGCTATGCCATTTATCAGGTGTAAACTTGCATGCATAAGAGATCTCTCCATTTACAGTCACTTTACCACTAACTTTAGCTCCATCATTGATGAGTAAATCACCATTAATAATTTCGTTATTAAAAACTCTCTCTTCATTGGCATTAATAATCATTTGCTCCCCGGAAAGTGTTTTTACACAGATCTCATCAGACTTGTTTGTAGTTATGTTTCCATTCGTGGCTTTTATGGTATAATAATAAGTAGAGTTAGGTGCGAGACCTTCTACCGTATATGAGGTTACATTATCTAAAACCGTTGGATATCCTGAGATCGCGGTTTCTACTCCATCGAGGAGTTGTGTGATTGTTATATTATCGAGTAAAAAAGATCCATTCTTTTTCGTTACTCCTTCCAATTTTATTTTATTGTTAGTATTTCCACTGCTAAAGGAGTAAATCATATGTTGGATTGGGAGATCGTTGGTTCCATTAACATATATGGTATCAACAATATTATTGTTAAGATATAGATAAACACTACACGCATTATTATTACTGGTACCTATGTCAAAACTAAGTTCAAAAAGGCTATTATTATTTGATAAGTCGATAGATGGTGTTTCTATATAACCTTTCTCAGTCGAATTTCCAATTTTTAGAAATTTTTTGTTTTCAGAAGTTCTTAAATAGTAATAGATATTTTTTCCATTCCACTTAGGTAGGTATTTTGATAATTGACTATCAAAGCATTCATCTGATGTAGTATTCAGCTCTCTGAAATCTTCTTTCAGTATGGATTTCTCTACTTTACCGGGTAATTTATTATAAATATAGATTTCGTAATTTGTTGCATTATCGCAGGCATTCCAATGAGCAATGAAAGAGTTCGTTGTTATCTCTGTTGCATCATTTGTGATAGGGATAGGTATAAACTTTGGAGTTCCTTTTATTTCAATCGTGAATAATCTTGCTCCACTTTCGCTATTACTATTAGTTGCAGTAAGTCTTATTTTTGCATGCGTATATAGTAATGATGGTGCAGAATAAGAAAAATTTATGCCATCTGTTTTTTTTGCACTAAATGAATTCTCTTTTAGTAAAGTCCAGTTTATTCCATCATCAGAAATTTCTAATTTTGTGGTGCAGTATTCAAAATCAGTATAGGTCCCAATTTTAGCTGTAATGCTAATGCTTGTATATGTAGATAAATCATAAGATTGTATGGTTTCTACTGAGGAATTTAATGTATTATTCATAAGCCAGTAGCCATTTAAACTATTATCTGCTAAATTATTGAATGCCCATCCTTCATGAGTTCCGGTACTACCATCTAACTTAGGAATAATTGTATCACTGTAGCAACCTACGCAGTTAAAAAATAAGGCATAAAAAAAAACAGCAAGGCATGGGCCTTGCTGTTTGAGTTGGGTCAACTTCGACATCGTTTTTATTTTGTAATGTGTGCGAAGTTATAAAAATAGATTGTTATATAAAAATTATTTTAGGAATAATTTTTATATAATGTTGTAAATTACTCTATATCAACTCGTTCAACTGAAATAATTTGATTAAGAAAAGTTGAAGCTGATTCACAAAATTTACTTTCTGATTCAGTTGTTAAAAACCTATTTTTCCCATTTTTAGTGCATAATTCATCCATTTCAGGGTGACGCATCAGATATTCTTTTAAACTTTGAGCAACGTATTCTCCTTGTGAGATTACTGTAATTCCTTTTGGAAGATATTCATTAATCTTTGGTAATAGTAATGGATAATGAGTGCATCCCAAAACAATGGTATCGATCATTTTATCTTTCTTAAGCAGATTATTGATATGTTGTTTTATAAAATAATCAGCTCCGGGTGAATTGAATTCTTTGTTTTCCACTAAAGGTACCCACATAGGACAGGCTTCTCCACTCACTGTTATATCTGGATAGAGTTTATGAATCTCTAATGGATAAGAGTCCGAATCGATTGTTCCCGAAGTTGCCAGAACGCCAATATGTCTGGATTGAGTGATACTTCCAATACGTTCTACCGTTGGACGAATAACTCCCAATACTCTTCGTCTTGGATCAATATTAGGTAAATCGTTGATTTGAATGCTTCTTAGTGCTTTTGCAGATGCTGTGTTACATGCAAGAATTACCAGTTGACAGCCCATCTCAAAAAGTCTGTTGACAGCTTGCAAAGTAAATTCATAAACAATTTCAAAAGAACGTGTACCGTAAGGTGTTCGGGCATTATCTCCCAAATAGATATAATCATATTCAGGCATAGATTGCTGTATTTTATTAAAAATGGTCAATCCACCATAACCGGAATCAAAGATTCCAATAGCCCCTGCTGTTTTTGATAATTCTTTTTCCATTTATAAGTGAAAGTGTATATATAGAAAAAGGATGATATTAATACCATCCTTTGTTCATAATATCAATAAATATTTATTATTTTATTCCTAGTTTACTTTTAACCATTTGAGTGACATCAATGCTTACTTTTTCGTTTACAAAAGGAATAGATGATTTATTACTTAAGTCGAAAATATAAGTAAATCCTTCAGCTTCGCCAACAGCCTTGATTGCATCTTCTGCTTTTTTAAAAATAGGAGTTGTTTTTTCTTCCTGAGCTTTTTGCATTTGTTGTTGTGCTTCTTGCTCATATTCCTGACCTCTTTGAGACATATCTTGCAATTCTTTTTGTCTTCTCTCTGAAATATTTTGGGGAAGAGTATCTTTGGCTGCTACAAACTCCGCATATTTTTTGTTAAACTCATCGGACGTTCTTTTAATTTCAGTGGTGTATTGTTTTTGCAAAGCTTGCAATTCAGCTTGTGCCTTGACATATTCAGGCATAGCAGTAACAACATCATAAAATTTCACATGGCCAAACTTAAATGTCTGAGCGGATGCTCCCATCATTGGGAGAGCTAATAATAATACTAAAGCAAATTTTTTAAGCATAGTTCTATTCTTTATTAATAATTACAGTTTTTTTATAACCGGATGCAAATGTATGAAATTAATTTGAATATCCTAATTTTGCAAGGACATCATTACTTATGTCTATTTGTGGTGAAGCAAAAATAATGCTTGAAGCTGATGCTCTGTCTATAATAACAGAGTAGCCTTTAGTTTCTGCAATTCCTTTTACGGCATTATATATTTCATCTTGGATAGGTTTTATTAAACTCTCGCGTTTTTTAAATAATTCGCCTTCCGGACCAAAATATTTACGTTTTAGTTCTCCCGCAGCTTTTTCTTTTTCCACAACTTCGTTTTCTTTCTTTGTTTTTTGTTCAGCTGAAAGAAAAACCGCTTCAGATTGATAATTTTTGTATAGTGTCTCAGCCTCTTTTGACAAAGTTTCTACTTCGCTTTGCCATCTTTTTGAGACCTGATTCAACTGTTCGTTTGCTCTTTCGTATGCAGGGACATTTTTTAAAATATATTCCATGTAAATCAAAGCAAACTTTTGTGCATTTGCACCCATTGTAAAGGCAAATAGCATAATTGATAAAAGAATGGACTTTCTCATAACTTTTAAGTTTAAAAATTAAATGTTTAAAATTCTTGTCCTAAGATAAAGTGGAATTGACTACCTCCGTATTGTTTTGATCCGAAGACTTTATCAAATCCATATCCCCAGTCAATACCCATCATCCCAATCATTGGTAAGAAGATACGGACACCTACACCAGCCGAACGTTTTAAGTCGAACGGGTTGAAATTTTTAATGTCGTGCCAAGCATTACCGGCTTCAACAAAACCTAATGCATAAATACTTGTAGAAGATTCGAGCATTAGCGGATATCTTAATTCAAGTCCAAGACGTGTATAAGCGTATCCTGCATAGCCAGTAGGAGTCAATGAATTATTTTCATACCCACGTAGAGCTACACTTTCTGTTGCATAGGTTGAATAACCAGTCATACCATCACCACCCATATCAAACGTTTCAAAGGGTGACTTTTTATACTTATTATAATGTCCTAAGAAACCAAAGTCAGCGCGAGTCATTAACACAGGACATTTTGATCCGTCATTAAGTGCTGTGAATGTCTTTGATTTGAATTTCCATTTGTGATATTCTACCCATCTGTGCATCTTATTCATGTCATCCTGATTGCTGGTATTATATTTACTGTAATCTACCCCATCAAAGAAAGAGTAAGGAGGAGTTAATTGCACAGATAAGGAGATCTCTGAACCACGACGTGGAAAGATAGGGTTATCACTAGAGCTTCTGGCCAATGTCAGATTAATACTAAAGTTATTGCAGGCTCCATCTGTCACAGGAAAATATTGCCAATCTTTAAGTATGTATCTTTGGAAAGATAACTCTGACGATAAAGTGAAATAGTCATCGGGCCATCTCAAACGTTTTCCCCAACCGAAAGAGAGTCCATACATTTGGATTGATTTACTTGGATCGTAAGCACTCGAATAATCAGTGCTCCCATATCCATTAGAATAGCTACTATAATAATTATTCAGAGCACTACTATTGTAGTAGCTACTACTAACATCTGTTTGCTTTGAATAGTATGCCGATACCGATAATGAGTTCGGACGCTTTCCTCCAAACCATGGATCAAGAAAAGATACGCTATATGATTGGTAATAACTACCATTCGTTTGACCGCTAATTGTTAAAGTCTGTCCATCACCCTGTGGAAGGATCCCTCTGTAATTTTCACCAGGATGGAAAAGATTGGCCATAGAGAAGTTGGTAAACTTCAGACTTAGTTTACCGATGACTCCTGTTTGTCCCCAACCTGCAGAGAACTCCACCTGATCATTAGCTTTTGATTCTAGATCATAAGCAATGTCTACAGTTCCATTTGCTTCATCCGGTTGAACATCTGGTTTGATATTTTCCGGATTGAAGTGACCCATCTGAGCAATTTCACGCATAGATCTTTCAAGATCTTCTTTACTGAACAATTGTCCTGGCTTTGTACGAAGCTCACGGCGGATGACGTTTTCATACAAACGGTCATTACCATTTATTTTTATTTTGTTAATTGTTGCTTGCCTACCTTCATATATTCTCATTTCCAAGTCAATGGAGTCATTATCTACATTTACTTCTACTGGGTCTAGCCTGTAGAAAAGATACCCGTGGTTATAGTACAAATTCCCTATAGCGTCAGCATCAGAAGAGGTACGTTCTCCCAGTAACTTTTGGTTATAAACATCTCCCTTTTTCATGCGTAGCAAGAAATTCAAATATTCAGTGGTATATAATGTATTACCTACCCAATTAATTTTTCTTATGTAATATTTATCTCCTTCTTCCACTTTAATAAATACATTTACGGTGTTTTCACCAAAGGGGGTTACACTGTCTTTAACAATGCGGGCGTCACGATATCCTAGCTCATTGTATTTGTCAATAATATGCTGCTTGTCTTCTTCATATTTCTCATTTACAAACTTTTTAGTCCGAAAAAGATTAATCAATTTCCCTTTTTCATTGGTCTTTTTCATAATGCGCTTCAACTTTGACTCTTTGATAGCACTATTCCCTACAATGGTGATTTTGTGAACTTTTACTTTTGCTTTTTTATCAATATTAATATCAACAATTACTTTATTTTCACTAGATACATCATCTCGTTGTACAATAGTAACTGTTGCATTTTTGAAACCTTTATCATCAAAGTGTCTTTTAATCAATATCTTGGCCCGATCAATAAGATTAGGCGTTATTTGATTACCTTTCACTAGTCCCAGTTTCGCCTCTAAATCTTCTCTTTCAGACTTTTTTATTCCATTATAGTGGATTTCAGAGATACGGGGCCGTTGCTTTAACTCAATATTAAGGAAAACTTTGTTTCCCTCTATTTTTGTTGCAGAGATGTGAACATCAGAAAAAAGTCCATGTTTCATATATCGTTTAACAGCTTGAGTTATTTCTTCACCGGGAACAGAAACAACTTGCCCTACAGATAAACCAGACAAGCCTATGAGTAAGTAGTCCTCTTGTTCCTTAACTCCTGAAACAGTTATTCCGCCGATTTCATATTTTTTGGGGGTGGCAGAATAAAGAATTACCGGCTTGGTAGTAGATTCCTCTGATTTGCTTTTTTCTTGTGCATAGCCTGATCCTGATAGTACAAAGAACCCCAGGCTAATTAATAGTAGTATTCGGGAAATACGATAATGCATCTTATTTATTTTATATTTGTTCACTTATTTTGCCAAAGCGGCGTTCTCTTTTTTGAAACTCACAAATAGCTTTTTGAAGTTCTTCTTCTTTGAAATCCGGCCAGTAAGTTTCACAAAAGTAAAGTTCCGAGTAAGCACATTGCCACATTAGGTAGTTGCTTAAACGTAGTTCACCTCCAGTTCGAATTAAGAGGTCTGGGTCCGGCATAAAGTTCGTAGTAAGATGAGAAGAAATATAGCTGTCCGTAATTTCTTCAATAGAAAGGGTCCCTTGCTGAACCTCTTTTGCTATTTGCTTCGTCGTTTCTGTCAGTTCCCATCGGGAAGAGTAGCTGAGAGCTAACACAAGGCACATGCCATTATTGGCTGATGTGCGCTCAACGCAGCAATTTAAACTATTTCTCACATTTTCTGGCAACTGATTTATATTTCCAATAACACGGAAACTTATATTGTTTTTCATAAAAATTTCTTCCTCAATAGAATCAACTAATAGTCCCATCAAAGCTGCAACCTCATTGGCTGGTCTGCCCCAGTTTTCTGTTGAAAAAGTATATAAAGTGAGATATTTAACACCTAATCTAGCGGCTTCTTCAGCAATGACATGCACCGTTTCTGCACCAGCTTGATGTCCAAAGCACCGTTCCTGTCCACGTTGCTTTGCCCATCTGCCATTACCATCCATTATTATTGCGATATGCTTGGGTATTCTATTAATATCTATTTCTTCTTTATATGACATAAGTCCTTATAAATTATTGCATTTTCTGTATTTTGGGTAAAGATCATAGGTGATGAATACGGTTGTAAAAGAGTAACTATCCTTATTCTTTATTCCATTTCCTTTTATCCCATATGGGTCGCTCAATTGCAATCCCTCTTTATTGGTAACATCTAAGTTATCGGACAAGCTGAATCTCATAGTCATTTCGCAACCAATATTCAGCCGTTGAGCTATTTTGTATTTAACACCCACCCCGATTGGAATATTTACGGTAAAAACTCCTTTGGCTGGTGCGGGTGCAAAAGTAAATCCCATTCCTCCCAATATATAAGGTGTGAATTTTCTATTGCCTTTATAACCTTGTCCTGTTCCGTATCCCCAGAAATTATATTCAAACTGAGCACCTAAATCAAATAGACTTCGATGAAAGCTTGTTTGCTCATTCTCAGGATATTTATTATCAAAATCATCCGTGCTACCGGATATTCCTCCCATCATCAGGTTTGCTTTTAATGCCATATGGGGATTAATTATATATCTCGCTATGGCTCCTCCGGCAAATTGTAAGTTTTTAAACGGAGTAGTCGCATTTGCATCCCCCATATAAAAACTACCTCCAAGCATACCTCCCAGTTCCATTTTATATTCAAGTTCTTGCGCCTGAATAGATAAAGGTAATGTGAAAGTTATTGCTGCAAATATAATGAGCGTTTTATTAATAAATGTCATACCTACATATTTTATAAGTTTGTATAGTCTATTAACAAAACGCTAAATCCTTTTTAAAATTACATTATAGAACCTATTATAGAGAAATAAAACCTAAAGAATTTATTCTCCCTTTCCATATTTCATCATTATTTTGGCTGGTTTTGCTCCATATTACCCAAATAAAATTATTGTTGTCAACAATTGTTGAATAATCTCCTCTTCCGGAAAAAGAGGAAGGAAAAATAGCCTTTTTTTCTATTTTTTTCCAAATTCTTCCTTCTTCCGAAACATAAAAAGCTTTAAAGCCAGTTTCTCCTTTTCCTCCGAATGCATAGAATTTATTGTTATAGTACAGGATTGAAATATTGCTGCTTTTAGGACAATAATCTACATCAGTGCTTAGATCGACCCAACTTTTACCATCAAAAGTGGACCAAGGAACGGCAATAGTGTCTTTAGTACCTAAGGATGCGTTATCCCCCATAAGAATAGCTCTTTGAATATTCGGATTTGTCTTTAGTGTATATGAAGTTGCTGAAATATTGGTAGTAGGAAATTCTGCAGGAACTGATTCTCCTACTTCCCATGATTGTCCATCTTTAGTGAAACAGAACTTAGTGTCTGTCCCCACCGTTTCAATTCCTGTTAACAGACCACCAAAGGAAGTTAATAAAGTTTTTACGTTACCACTCAATCCATTGTTTTTTGTCCAACTGATACCGTCTGTAGAGGTATAAACATTTCCTTCAGCCACAATATAAAGACTTCCATTATAAGCAGTAACCGATGAATAATCAGCTTTTTCACTGATACCGCTGATTGCTTGTAGTCCCGCCCAACTCTTTCCATCGGTAAGAGTAGAAAAAGTAACTTTAACTTGTCCGCTGTTATCATCTGTAAATGTAAATACCTTCTCGTTGAAAACCAAACTCTTTTGCTTGCCCGTAATTCCAGTTCCTGTATAGAATGCTTCTTTTCCCCAATTAAGTGAATCAGGGTCTAGTTTATGCACATTTATGGATATCTTATAAATCTTTTTGTAGATGCTTCCATCTGAATTATATGCGTTGATAGTGAAACTTATTGGCTTTGCGAAGTTCAAGGAATCAGTACTTGTCCAGATAGTGTCTTTTCCATTTTTATTGTAAGTAGCAGTTCCAGCAGTCAGGATATTAACCTTCACTTTAGATAGATCTGCATTTACAGGTAAAGAATCTACGTTGTAAATCAGAGCAGTGTCTCCTTTTCCAATCTGATCAATCGAGAAAGGATAATTCTTTCCGATAGCAGAAGGAGCATTGACTACTTTAATTGAATCAAAAGAAAAACTCTGAATTATAGGACTTGTTTCATAATCTACCGCATCACTAGAATTCAAGCAAGAGGTGAAAGCGAACGATGTAGCAAAGATACTGGCTATAATTGATAAAAACTTTTTTTTCATTTATGGTAACTGTGTTTATTTACAAGTTGCAAAAATAGAACATTTTTCTCTATATTGAACATTCGGAGCAAGTTTTATATATAATTATAGATAAAAAAGGCTATTTTGTCGATTAATAGTGATATTGATCCTTCTTAAATGCTTTGTTTGTATTTATATAGTGCCATATTGGAGTGTTAAAATGATTATCGATAGAAGATTCTTTTTCACTAATAACGGGAGCTCTTATTCCTTCAACTAAAGAAACAGATGTTTTCTCAATGAAAACCTCGTCCCAGAGATCTTTTTTGATAAATGATTGCAACAGTATGCTTCCTCCTTCCACTAAAATAGATTGAATCATATTGCGGTGAAGTTCTTCCATCAGTTTGGGCAGGAGGTCTTCGTTGAACGATATTTGTTTATAATTTGTTTGGCTATTATCCTCATGTTCTTTTTCTGTAATAACCCATGTTCTTATACTGTTATCAAGCAAATGAAAACTTTCCGGCACTTTTAAATCTTTATCAATAAAAATGCGAAGAGGATTCTTTCCGTACCAATTCCTTACATTGAGTATTGGATTGTCTAAAAGCGCTGTCCGGGTTCCAACCATAATGGCATCTACTTCAGCGCGTTTTTTGTGTACAAGCATGCTGGTTAGTGGATTAGAAAGAACAACGGGTTGTCCTCCGGTGCGGGTCATATCAATATATCCCTCTACAGATTCAGCCCATTTTAAAATAATATAAGGACGTTTTAGGGATTGAAAAGTAATGAATTGCTTGTTAAGTTCCCTACATTGTTGTTCCAGAATTCCTACTGTTACATCTATTTCCGCATCTTTGAGCTTTTTAACGCCTCGGCCGGATACTTTTGCAAATGGATCTATACAGCCTATCACCACTTTGGGTATTCTTTTTTTTATAATTAGTTCTGTGCAAGGAGGTGTCTTTCCATAATGAGAGCAGGGTTCCAGACTTACATAAAGGGTAGATTGAGTGAACATGGATTCATCCTTCACTGAATTTATTGCATTTACTTCTGCATGAGCTTCACCAGACCTGTGATGGTAACCTTCTCCTATAATTTTGTCGTCGCATACAATAACCGCTCCTACCATTGGGTTGGGGGAAACGTTGCAGATTCCCTGCCGGGCTAGCTGCATGCAGCGAATCATATATATTTCTTCTTGCGTTCTTTTTCCGTTTGTTTCCATTTATTTTTTCTACTTTTGCAAGCAAATTGAATTTTATGCATGCAGTTGGACTATATATTAAGCAATCATTACGCGGAATCTATCCCGAAACAGAGATTAAAAGCCTTGAAAAAATTATTATCACTGAAGTGCTTCGAATCAATATGCTTGATATTTATATGGGCAAAGATATTAATTTATCTGTAAATCAAGTCAGAGAATTGGATGAGATTCTTGCTAAATTACAAAAATATGAACCCATTCAATATATTTTAGGATATACAGAGTTCTATGGCATGACTTTTCGTGTGACTCCAGAGGTACTTATTCCTCGACCTGAAACCGAAGAACTTGTTTCTTTAATCATTAAAGAGCAGCCGGATTCTCCTATTCGAATACTTGATATTGGTACAGGAAGTGGTTGCATAGCGATTTCTCTTTCCCGAATGTTAGAACAAGCACAGGTTTTTGCCTGGGATATTTCAGAAGGAGCTTTGCAGATTGCCCAAAAGAATAATCAGGCTTTAGGTACTTCTGTTTCTTTTCAACAGGTTGATGTATTGGCGTTCCAACCGGAGGATGATAAGTTTGATGTAATAGTGAGCAATCCTCCTTATGTAATGAACTCGGAAAAGGCAGATATGGAGCAGAATGTACTTCAATGGGAACCACCTTTAGCACTATTCGTTCCCAATGAAGATCCGTTGCGCTTCTATCGTAGAATAGCAGAACTAAGTATTCAGTTACTAAAAGTAAACGGGAAAATTTATTTTGAAATTAATCAGGCGTTTGGAGAAGAAACTGCCGATTTATTATTAAAACTGAAATATAGAGAGGTGAAAATAATTAAAGATTTGTCTGGTCGGGACAGAATAGTAAAAGCATTGAGATGAAAGTGTTAACAGAAGGGGAAGTTTTAAATAAAGCGGCGGCGTATTGCTCCATGGCAGAGCATTGTTATGAGGACGTACGTGTAAAACTGACTGCTTGGGGAGTAGAGCTAGATGTTCAGGAAAGAATACTTAAACGACTTGTCGATGAGAATTTCATTGATAATGAACGCTATTGCCGTTTTTTTGTAAATGACAAATTAAAGTTCAATAAGTGGGGGAAAATGAAAATTAGTCAGGCTCTTTATCTGAAAAAGATTCCAGTAAGTATTTCTGGAAAACAATTGGATCTGATTGATGAAAAAGAATATATGGAGATTTTACATTCTTTGTTGGTATCAAAGAAGAAATCCATTCGTGCATCAGACCAATATCAGTTGGCCACCAAACTTATCCGATTTGCTTTGAGTCGTGGTTTTGAAATAGATACAATCCATAAATGTATGAAACTTCCTGATGAGTATTAAAAGCTGTATCGATGCGTTTTTTAATTTATTATTCCCTCGTTCGTGTGTGGTTTGTGGCGGATGTTTAGTTAGAGGAGAAGAATATGTATGTACAGTTTGCAATTCAAGAATGCCCCGGACAAACTATCATCTTCTTCCTGACAACGAAATAGAAAAGCGATTCTGGGGAAAATCTCGTGTGGAAAGAGCCACTTCTTATTTTTTTTACACTAAAGGAAGTGACTATCGTCATATTTTATATCAGTTGAAATATAAAGGATCTAAAGAAATAGGAGAAGTGATGGGGCGCTATATGGCGAAAGAACTGCTCTCTTCCGGTTTCTTTCAAGGAATTGATTTTATTGTGCCAGTGCCTTTACATCCTAAAAAAAAGAAAAGTCGTGGATACAATCAAAGTGAATGGATAGCACTTGGCATTTCCCATGTCACAGGTATCCCTGTGGATACTGAAACTTTGATTCGTGTGGTAGCTAATAACACACAAACCCGAAAAAGTGTTTTTGAACGCTGGGAAAACGTACAGCATGTTTTTCAGGTTGTTTGTCCAGAGAATATAAAGGGAAAGCACGTTCTGATCGTAGATGATGTACTTACTACAGGTGCTACCATTCTTTCCTGTGCTACTGCCCTTACAAAATCTACCAATGTAAAGGTTAGTATAATTGCACTTGCCGTCGCTTAATTTTATCTCTCAAGAGATATTTTTATTTTTCTGTACAGAAGAATTTATTGTTTTGTAGAAAAGAATTATTTGTTATGTACAGAAGAATAAATTCTTTTGTACAAGGGTAAAAAATATATAAAGACACTTTTTAATTTTTCTCAAAACTAATTTATGTCAATTACATTAATTAATAAAAAAAATATTAGTTTTGCTTGTCCCATATTCAATGAGTTTCAGTACATTTGTACCAAGTATTTATATATTTTGTTAAGTTATGGAAACTTTAGAGAAATTATTTGCTGAGAAGTTACTTAAGATTAAGGCCATAAAGATTCAGCCGGCAAATCCTTTTACTTGGGCTTCCGGATGGAAATCTCCTTTCTATTGCGATAATCGTAAGACTCTTTCTTACCCTTCGCTTCGCAATTTTGTGAAGCTTGAGATTTGTCGTTTAATTTTAGAAAGATTTGGCCAAGTGGATGCAATTGCAGGTGTGGCAACAGGTGCTATTCCTCAGGGAGCCTTGGTTGCGGAAGAACTTAATCTTCCGTTTGTTTACGTACGTTCGAGGCCGAAAGACCATGGTTTGGAAAACCTCATTGAGGGTGAGCTTCGTCCAGGAATGAAAGTGGTCGTAGTTGAAGATTTAGTTTCAACAGGCGGCAGCAGTTTAAAAGCGGTGGAAGCAATTCGTCGCGATGGATGTGAAGTGATCGGAATGATTGCCGCCTTCACTTATGGGTTTGATGTTGCGATACAATCATTCAAGGATGCAAAAGTGAGATTGGTGACTTTAACCAACTACGAAGCTGTACTCGAAGTGGCTCTTCGTACTGAATATATTGATCAAGATGATGTGGTTGAATTGCAAGCTTGGAGAAAAGATCCAGCACACTGGGATGCATGTAAATAACGAACTTACGAAAATATGACCCAATTTGAAAGTGGAATAAAGATTATCTCTTATCCTCAAGGAAGTGTGTACAATAAACTTTCAGATTTAAAAAATCTGGAAGGAGTAAAAGATCGGTTACCTGCCGATAAAATAAAAAACTTAATTTTTGATTCCGATAGTCTAAGTTTCAATGTATCACCAATAGGGCAGATCACTCTTCGTGTTTGTGAACGTGAACCGGAAAAGAATATAAAATTTGAAACGACTAAATCTCCTATTTCCTTCAACCTTTGGATACAGATTGTACCAGAAACGGAAGAGAAGTGTAAGATGAAACTGACTATTAAGGCTGATATCAACCCTTTTATTAAAGGGATGATTCAAAAACCTCTTCAAGAAGGGCTAGAGAAAATGGCGGAAATGTTGTCCCAAATCCCCTATTAAAAGAAAAATAACGATTATGGCGCAGAAACTTTGGGAGAAAAGTGTACAGGTCAACAAAGAAATTGAGAAATTCACTGTAGGCCGGGATCGCGAGATGGATCTTTATCTGGCCAAACACGATGTGATTGGCTCAATGGCACATATTACTATGCTTCAAACTATTGGTTTGCTCACTTCAGATGAACTCAGCCTTCTCCTTGTCGAATTAAAAAATATTTATGTTACTGCTGAAAAAGGCACCTTTGTAATTGAAGAAGGGGTAGAGGATGTTCATTCACAAGTGGAACTCTTGTTAACTCGTAAACTGGGAGATGTTGGAAAGAAGATACATAGTGGCCGTTCCAGAAACGATCAAGTATTATTGGACTTAAAATTATTTACTCGCAGTCAGATACAGGAAATAGTAGTAATGGTGGAACAACTGTTTCAAATCTTAATTGCCCAGAGTGAAAGATATAAGAAAGTTCTGATGCCTGGCTATACACATCTTCAAATAGCAATGCCTTCTTCATTTGGATTATGGTTTGGCGCTTATGCCGAGAGTCTGGTTGATGATATGATGTTTTTGCAGGCAGCCTTTAAAATGTGTAACCGCAACCCTCTTGGGTCGGCTGCCGGTTATGGATCTTCTTTTCCCCTGAACCGTACTTTGACTACTCAGCTTTTAGGCTTTGACTCTATGAATTTCAATGTGGTTTATGCACAAATGGGGCGTGGAAAGTTAGAAAGAAATGTGTCCTTTGCCTTGGCAAGCATTGCAGGGACTATTTCTAAATTGGCTTATGATGCTTGCTTGTTTAATAGCCAGAACTTTAACTTTGTGAAATTGCCTGATGAATGCACCACTGGTTCCAGCATTATGCCGCACAAAAAGAACCCAGATGTGTTTGAACTTACCCGGGCCAAATGCAATAAGATTCAATCACTTCCTCAGCAAATAATGATGATAGCCAATAATCTTCCCTCTGGATATTTTAGAGATTTGCAGATCATTAAAGAAATTTTTTTACCTGCATTTAAGGAGCTAAAGGACTGTCTTCAAATGACTACCTACATCATGAATAAGATTCAAGTTAATGAAAATATTCTTGATGACGATAAGTATTTGCTCATTTTTAGTGTGGAAGAAGTCAATCGTCTTGCTGCCCAAGGAATGCCTTTCCGAGATGCCTATAAAAAAGTGGGACTTGATATTGAAGCTGGAAAGTTTACACACGAAAAGACAGTAAATCATACCCACGAAGGAAGTATCGGTAATCTTTGCAACGATGAAATATCTTTGCTAATGCAACATGTAGTAGAAGGATTCCATTTTGAAAAGATGGTTCAAGCAGAAAGAGAACTTCTGGGAAGATAAAATTAGAACTCTTAAATATACGATGATATGGAATACGAACCTGCAGAAAATAGATATGCTGGTAAAATGCAATATAACTATTGTGGAAACAGCGGCTTGTTACTTCCTCGCATTTCATTGGGTCTGTGGCATAACTTTGGCGATGTAGACGATTTTGGCGTTGCTACCGATATGATAAAATATGCATTCGATAATGGCATTACTCATTTCGACTTAGCTAATAATTATGGTCCTGCACCCGGTTCTGCGGAGACTAACTTTGGGAAAATATTGAAAAATGATTTCCAGTCATATCGTGACGAGATGATTATCTCTTCCAAGGCTGGTCATGAAATGTGGCCCGGACCTTATGGAGATGGAAGTTCCCGCAAAAATATAATGGCAAGTATTAATCAAAGCCTGCGCCGTACCGGACTTGATTACTTTGATATTTTCTATTCTCACCGTTATGATGGCGTTACTCCGGTGGAAGAAACCGTTCAGGCTCTTATTGATATTGTAAAGCAAGGCAAAGCTCTTTATGTGGGACTTTCTAAGTATCCGCTTGAGCAACAACGTATAGTTTATGAAGAGCTACAAGATAGTGGTGTGCCTTGTATTATCAGTCAGTATCGTTACAGTATGTTCGATCGTTCCATTGAACAAGGTAATCTTGCACTTGCTGCTGAATATGGTTCAGGGTTTATAGCCTTTTCACCATTAGCGCAAGGATTGCTGACCAATCAATATTTGCGTGGAATTCCGGAAAATTCCCGTGCGGCTAAGTCTACTGGTTTTTTGAAGGTAGATCAAGTAACAGAAGAAAGAATAGCGATAGCTCGACAGCTCAATGAAATTGCTGCCCGTCGTGGACAAACGCTTGCTGAAATGGCTTTAGCATGGGTGCTTAAAGATGCACGTATAACTTCTGTTATTGTGGGTGCTAGTTCGGTTAAACAACTTGGAGATAATATTAAAGCTATCGATAATCTATTGTTTAGCGAAACGGAACTTTCAGAAATAAAATCTTTGATCTCGTCAATTTAGTTTATATTTGATGTTATGCGTAAGACATTTTTTTTCTTTATGTTGTTAGTCAGCTTCATCTCTTGTGATGGTAGTTTTACTTCTAGCATTCCTGATGTAACGAAGTTCAGTTTCGAGGTGAGTTTATTGCAAGCTCAGTTTCAATCGATAAGAACTCAAGGGCAATTTGTGATAGTATTTAAAAATGAGCATAACGTCAGTTTAGGATATGGAGGGCTGATTATAGGGAACTCTACTTTTAATGGCTATTGTGCTTTTGATGCTGCATGTCCGGTTGAAGTAAGTAAGGATGTGATAGTTGAGTTGACTACTGATGGCTTGGGGAAAGCAGTCTGTCCTAAGTGTAAGACAGAATATGATTTAAGTAATAATGGTGCTCCAAATGGCGTTGGTACAGAGTATTTAAGACATTACAATGTAACGCAAGTAAATGAAGATCTGCTTTATGTCAGTAATTAGATTTGAATGTAAAAAAGTTGAAGATATATTTGGCAGATAAGCTAAATCCTATTATCTTTGCACCCGTTAAAAACGCGAAAGTAGCTCAGTTGGTAGAGCATAACCTTGCCAAGGTTAGGGTCGCGGGTCCGAGTCCCGTCTTTCGCTCTCTATCAAGATGCCCGGATGGTGGAATGGTAGACACGAAGGACTTAAAATCCTTTGGCTATAGCAGCTGTGTGGGTTCAAGTCCCACTTCGGGTACATAAGAGGCTTTGTAATTCAAAAGATTACAGAGCTTTTTCTTTTTTGTACTTATTCCTCTTCTTAAACGTTCATTTTTTATATATATGAAGCTTAATGGATCAGTTTGCATTCTTGGGGGAATGTTAAATCCGGTTTTTTTTTATGCATAAATTTTAGCGATTCTAAAAAGGAAAAATTTCATATCCGTCACTCCTCTGAATGAAGCTCTGAAGAATTTGAGTTTAGCATTAAATGATTCTGCAGCTGCATTTGTACTTCTGTTAATAAAAAAG
>JAATGU010000109.1 GCA_015654535.1 Bacteroidales bacterium | reverse complement strand
ATTAAGACATAAAATCATAATCCGGTATATCGCCCTCAAAGTCTCCAAGTGTCTATTCCAGTAGAATAAGGATTAAGACGATGCTGCTATTTCCTCTACATTAGATTTTACTGCCTCCAAGTGTCTATTCCAGTAGAATAAGGATTAAAACACTATTTTCAAGATATTAAAAACGGAATTAATTTATATAGGCAAACTCTTTGCAAAGGGAGACATTTTGTACTTGTAATAATGATTGAAGAGTTAGGGGGAGATTTAATAATAAGAAAAATAATAAACCAGATAAATAACGCTTAGTTATTTATCTGGTTTAGTTGGTATATCTACAGTAGATGAACACATTTTTTTATTGAGTAATAAATGAGAAGAAGAATTAATGAGTAAATTTATTTCCTGTTAAATTTCTCCAACCATACCAAAAATAGCACGTTCTATCTCCCATCTCTCATAAAATTGATTCAAGCAATTGATCATCATAAAACTAAAGAGTGGGAGATAGCTATTTTTTACTATTTATCTTTCACCATCATCTACCATCTACCACTCTTTGGCGGTTAGTCATTTCTTTGGAGTGAGCATAAACAATAACATTAATATCTTTTTGCTATATCAGTAATATGTGAGCGGTATCTCCCAACTACATAACTATTAATAAAAAAAGTTGTATTTTTATCAAAGGAAAATATTGCATTTAAATATAGAGTGCAAAGAATATTTTCGCTTACGGACTTGTGGCTCTATTATTTTTTCTATAACTTGCCAGCGTTTATTCGGTTGAGTCGGTAGGGTAGTGAATTGTAGATATCTTTATATGTGATTTGGTATCAGAAGTCTTTTTAATTTTCTGATCTATCGTTGTAGTTGACAAAAAATACCTAATAATGAAATTAAAACCTATTTTACAAGCACTTATTCTAGTCGCATTTATTTTGCCATGTTTTTCGCAAAATCAAAATAAAGCGAATGATCAATCAGGGAAAGAACGTGAACATCTTTTAATGGATTTTGGATGGAGATTTGCATTAGGTAATGCAAAAGAATTTGAGAAAGATTATTCGAATGGAACGAGTTATTTTACTTATTTTGCTAAGGCCGGTAATGGAGATGGCGCTGCTGCTCAACAATTTGAAGATCGCATTTGGCGAGAAGTTGACCTTCCTCATGATTGGGCTGTTGAACTTCCCTTTTCCAGTTCGGCGAGTCATAGTCATGGATACCGGACAATTGGATGGCAATATCCTGATACTTCTGTGGGATGGTACCGAAAAAAGTTCCGTATACCAGCATCTGATCTGGGGAGAAAAATAAGTATTCAATTTGACGGCGTTCATCGTAATGCTTCGGTATGGGTCAATGGATTTTATGTTGGCAATGAACCGAGTGGTTATGCTTCCTCAGTTTATGACATCACTGACTATTTGAATTATGGTGAAGAAAATGTAGTTGCAGTTCGTGTAGACGCTAGTATAGAAGAAGGTTGGTATTATGAGGGTGCCGGAATATATAGACATGTGTGGCTTAATAAAACAGATAGGCTGCACATTGCTCAATATGGAACATTTGTTACTTCCGAAATTAATGAAAATAATGCTGCGCTAACGATTCGTACAACTATTGAAAATCAATATCCCCAAACTTCAAAATTTTCCATAGAACAAATCTTATTTGATGCTTCTAATATTCCGGTTGCGAACCGGGAATATGACGCTCTTTCTTTAGAAGGGAATCAGGAAAACACTTTCTTTCATAAATTGAAAGTGGAAAAGCCAAAACTTTGGTCAATTGAAACTCCTTACTTATATCATCTTAAAACTCTTGTTAAAATTAATGGTGAAACTGTAGATTGTTACTATACAAACGTGGGTATTCGTACAGTACGTTTTGATCCCAACTTAGGTTTTTTTCTCAATGGTAAAAGTGTGAAGATTAAAGGTAGCAACAATCACCAGGATCATGCCGGAGTGGGGACTGCAATTCCGGATGCTTTGCAGGAATTTCGAATAAAGAAACTTAAAGAGATGGGTAGTAATGCTATACGTACTTCACACAATCCTGCTACACCTGAGCTTCTCGATGCTTGTGACCGGTTAGGAATGTTAGTCCTTGATGAAAATAGGTTAATGGGAATAAATCAGGAACATTTTGATTTGCTCAAACGGTTTATGATTCGTGACCGGAATCATCCATGTGTAGTGCTATGGTCGTTAGGCAATGAAGAATGGGTAATAGAAAGTAATGAGAAAGGTGCAAGAATAACTAAAACAATGCAGGAGTATGCACAAAAAATTGATTCTTCGCGAGCATTTACTGTAGCTGTTTCAGGTGGCTGGGATAACGGTAGTGGTAAGACCGTGCAAGTTATGGGCTATAATTATATTGTGCAAGGCGATATTGATATTCATCACAAAAAATTTCCATGGCAATGTGGTATTGGTACTGAAGAAAGCAATACAATAGGAACTCGTGGTATTTATACAGACGATTTGGCAAACGGACATATGGCGGCTTCTAATCGTATGCCTGAGAATGTAGGCACCGAATCTGGATGGAAATTTTATTTGGAACGGCCTTTTCTGGCAGGTCTGTTCTTTTGGACCGGTTTTGATTATCGTGGTGAGGCCAATCCGCTTATATGGCCAGCAGTAAATTCGCAATATGGAATTGTTGATCTCTGTGGTTTCCCAAAAGATATTTTTTATTACCTTAAATCTTGGTGGACAGCTGAACCGGTAATGCATATTATGCCCCATTGGAATTGGAAAGGCAGTGAAGGAAAAAATATCAAAGTAACCATTTATAGCAATGTTGATGAGGTTGAACTAACATTGAATAGGAAAAGTTTAGGTAAAAAGACTATGCCTAAAAACGGTCATATTGATTGGAATGTAATTTATCAGCCGGGAACTCTTCGGGCAAAGGGATTTATAAAGAATAAAGAAGCTGTTACCCAGCAAATAGAAACGACTGATACTCCTGCAAAAGTTATTCTTTCTGTAGATCGAATGAAACTAAATGCTGATGGTGAAGATGTTGCTGTTGTTACAGTTCAGGTGGTTGATAAAGAAAATCGTACGGTTCCCACGGCGGACAATGAAGTGGAATTTACACTCAATGGATCAGGCAAAATTATAGGCGTTGGTAATGGAGACCCTGCGTCTCACGATCCTGAACAATTTATTGAATCAGTAGAGATAAGTTCAATTGAAGGATTGAAATTTTTGCAATCAAGCTCAATGCTAGATATTAATGAACTTGGAGAGAATAACAGTGATTCAATTTGGCAAAAAGCTTTCAAAAAAGGTTATGGGGGATATGACCCTACTAAGAACATTGCCATAAAAGGTACTTTCAATCTATCTGATTTTAATGAAAGAACGGTGATAACCTTTTATGCGAGATGCTTATCCGAAAACCAATCAATTTATGTAAATGGAAAGCTATTAGCTGAAAATATTAAACGGAACGACGATCCAAATAAAGCATTTGTACTTGATCATAATTTATTAAGAAAAGGTGAAAATACAGTGATATTTGAAGGGAAACCAATAGTCAAACAAAATATTGGGGAAGAGATCAGTACTAACCCTGGGAAAATAAAGATATATAATCCGGCTCCGCAATGGAAACGAAAAGCGTTTAATGGCTTGGCTCAAGTGATTCTGAAAGCATCAAAAAAGGAAGGTGAAATGATTTTAACTGCCACTTCTAAAGGATTATCAAGTAGTAAAATTACAATCAAAACCGAATCAGCCAGTCAGCGCCCTCAAATACCAGATATATAAAATGAATCTCAAAGAATTGTTCAAGTTGTTAAACGATTAATGAATTAAAAACGGGAAGCTTTGGTTTGCTAATTAGATTCTTAGTAGAGGCTAATGGCTTTATCCTTGATAGTTAAGTCGTCACTCATCTGTGTGACCATCGTCCCTCATATGAGTGACCATGAGTTTATAGATGAGGGCCCATGGTCACACAGATGAGTGACGACTTATTACTACTGACAAAGACACTTAATTTATAAGGGTAAAGCATTTAATTTCGTAACGTATTTTTGGTAATAATAATTGATAAAATAAGCGCTGTTTTAGTTCCCGAAAAGAAATGCGATTTCAAACGGTTCGCCATAAAAATGATTCCTTGTAGATAAGATTCTTTTCCGCTCCAAAATTTGGTCAAAAAGGTTGGTAATAATACCTTTTATGAGTTATAGAAAGTTAAAAATGTGAGAGATAACCCTGAAAAGTGGTGGATTAGTGAAAGATAAAAAGGATCTCTCATTTTTTAAAAATCTAATAATCAGTATCTTCCCTGAAAAGGTGGGAGATGGGAGATTATTTTACGTTTTTCTATTCAAAAATTGAAGAGCCGTGAATACAAAATAGACTCACGACTCTTTCAATTTCTTAATCCGCAAAACTGATTGGTCTTCCGGATAGTTTGATTAGATCGTTTAGATCATAATATTTAAGAACACCATAAAGAACGTTGGAATACATATCCCGTTGCATTGGATTTTGCACGTAATCATCAAAAGACTTAATGGATTTTGTAATTACCACCTGCTGTATTCTTTTGTCTAGAAAAGCAGCATGAATAGTTACCGGTCCATATAGTCCGTTTGCAATGACTTTAACCGCATGTCCTTTCAGTGGTTCCTGTGTAGAGATAAAATCAAGCGTGGAAAGTAAGTCAATAACCCGTTGTCCCATAATGGGGTGCCCAATGTGCATACTGATCATTGCATTGCGATATTCTCTGTTCCAGTATTTTGCATCATTATAGCTTGCCGGATCTGTCGTTTCTCCACACCCCCGCAGATCGGCGACCACAAGAATGGTTCCTTGTGTGATGTATGGAGCGATGTTTTCATATTCGCGTACAAAAGCATCTTTGCCATCTTCATTCAGTTGCAGTACTACCGGCTCATTAGGATTCACTTTGTCCGGGACTAATACCAGACAAGGAACAGGCATTTCACCGTTGCGGATTATCTGGTATTTATAAAGTTGATAATCACGGGCAACCTCATGTCCGGTTTGATCGATGGTGATAGCTCCTTTGGGCAAAGATATTCCCAGAAGTTCCAACACCTTTGCCTGCCTTTGCTGATCACTCTGTTTTCTAAATTCTTCACGGGAAGCTGCATATTGCTTTACCAATAAATGATTGGCCTGCATCAGAGAAATGGATTCTTTGATCCCTGTATTCACTTGCCCGGTGGAAGTACACAGCAATTCCGTTGATGGGATATTATAACTACCTGCCGGCTTCACAGGTGTTTTATCATTGCACAACCACTGTTTAAACCAAGCGACTAAGCGCAGTTGCTTTTCGTGACCTAATCCATGCCCCGTCTCTACCGTCAACATATCCACATTCTCTTTAACGCCTAGCACTGTATAAGCTTTTTGCAATTCCTTGAAGCCTTGTTGCGCTCCCCAAAGATCCACAAAGTCATATTTTCCACTGAGAATAAGGACCGGTTTGGGAGCCATCATCATCGCTAAGTCCGCTACTTCTATTTGTTCACGCCCTTCATAGGGAATGTGTTGGCAACCGTCGGACGGTCCCTGAAGTTCCATTACTCGTTCTCTTTGAGAGAAGAAACTGCAAATGGCAGCAACTTGGATTCTGTTGTCCATACCGATCATATAAGCCGCTTGAGTTCCTCCGCCAGAACTACCATAAACGCCGATTTTTCCGGTATCTATATCTTCACGGGTGGTTAAGTAATCCACGGCACGGTGATTGTCCCGGTATTCCTGAGCAGCCAGACTACTTCCCACCAGATTACATCCTGCGTTTAATAAGGTATGTTCGGTAGTCACGCCCCGTGTGAGTGCTTTTCCGCGTTCATCAATCAGTTGTAGACGTTCCCCTTGTCCCAAAGGATCAAGAATAAAAACAGCAATCCCGTTTCTGACCATTAAGATAGCCGCCGAAGAAACCGGAGCTTTACCATTCAGACTGTGACCGCAAAGTTCTATCGCAACAGGATATTTCTTTTTGCCTTCAGGTATGTACAGGTTTGCAGTGACATATCTTCCTGGTATACTTTCAAAGATTATCTTTTCTATCCGGAAATCCTTCTGTTGAATGATTCCTATAACTTTTGCATTTAGCGGTGATTTTTCCGGGAAGTCACCCAAAATAGTTCCATAACGTTGGTGGAATTCTTTTTGATAATGAAGTAGTTCTCTTTTGGAAGTGAAGGCTTTGTCTAAAGCCTCTCTACGATTGGTGAATTGCTGATGTACCTCTCTCATCAGATAGGAATTATAGGCGGTGCTCATTTTCCACGGAAGCGCGTTGTAATTTTCCTGTGCCACGACTCCGGTTGCAAATATGCCCAAGAAGAAGCCGATGGATACTAATTGTTTTTTCATGATTGCTTTTTCATTTTTATAATTTCCATACCAGCCTGAATAATAGCTCCCAAACCATGTACGTCACTCAGTGGGGTAGGGCGTTGGTAGTAGAAGGTGAGATCATGCGAGATACCGGTTCCTATACAAATATTACTGACTTCTCCGGATTCAGCTATGTGATTTTTAATTCCATTCCAACAGCACAAGGCGATAGTAGAAAATCCTTTGTCCAGCCATCCTTCATTCACTCCTTTGGCAACGGCATAAGTAAACATGGCTGTGCAAGATGTTTCTAAGTAGGAATCATTTTTATCTAGTAACTGATGCCACAGTCCCGATTCACTTTGGTAACGGGAGAAGCCGAGCACCTGACGGGGGAAGATTTTTAAAAGTTCTTCCCGCTGAGGATAATTCTTAGGCAAACGACTTAAAAGGTTAGCCTGCGCAAAGATGCTCCACCCATTGGCTCTTCCCCAATGAGCCACTCCGGTTTGTTTCAAATAATCGTAATAGCAATGATAATAGAGTCCGCTGCAAGGTTCATACAAAAGGTTAGAAAATTGGATGACCTGCTTTGTCGCGCAGTCAAAGTAAACCGGATCTCCCGAAAGCTCCCCCATATTGGCAAGAAAAGAAACGCTCATATAGAGATCATCTAGCCAGACCGTTTTGTTTCCTTCGGGGCCACGGGAAAAAGTACCGTCCGCCAATCGCCCTTCTTTATGAAGAACATAATCCGCAGTACGATTAATATAATCCATATACTCTTTTTTATTATCCTGCTTATAAACTTCAATAAGAGCTGCTACCATTGCTCCGCAATCATCCAAACTTTGCATACGTAGAAATCGATAATATCCGGCATCACGAACTCCCTTATCAAATTGCTTTTGCAAAAAAGAACGATTGGTAAAGAAATAACGATAATTATTCAGTGCAAAGTCTTTATAAACTGCTTGCCCTGTAAACTGAGATAAATCAAGCATTGCCATATTGAGTACCCCGTTTACATATCGCCACTCCAAGTATTTACTTTCAAGCTTGTAGTCGTCACCATCCGGCAAATTCTTTGTGTCAGCATAACAAATTCCTGTTTTCTTATCTACTATTCGATAGGAATGCTCACGGATAATTTTGTCGGCAACGGAGCGTATCACCACTAAGTCGTTTTTTGCTTCTTGAGCATTAATCTGTCCGATCGACAGAATAAATAAGAAAAATAAAACTCCAATTCGTTTCATCGCTAAGCTTTTTTATAAGAGTTTATATAGTTGTTACTGAACAATGACTTGAATGGCGTCACTGTTATTGTTCTTCGTTTTAATCCAAACACGTTTGGCAGTAACATCATAGAACCATCCGACCGACTTTTGCAAAACTTCCATAGAAGATAGTTCTGGTAAGGCATTGCCATTCTCTGTTATTGCAGTTGGTTGCTGTTTTACATACGCTTTTACAAAGTAAGAGTGTGTGGACGGCTTATATTTACCTATCGGTTTCGCAATCGTTATGCGCCAATCTATCGTGTTCAATTCACTTTCAATATGGGTCGTTGCATAAATACCTTTCTGATAATTAAGACTGAGCCCGTCATCCTCATACATATCAAAAGACGATTGCCCAAAAGGATAAACATCTAATGTGATGACATCCACTGGTTTTTCATCCACATATTGCATGGAAGGCTGCATTGGAATAATGGCTCCTGCCTTGATGTAGATAGGTAAAACGTCCAATGGAGTGAGAAATGATTTGTATTGCCTACCGGTATATTGTTGACCGGTCTCATAATCGAACCATTCTCCTTCGGGGAAATAAATAGTCTGGCTAAGAGCCCCTTTCGTGGTGACCGGACAAACCATCATACCCGGACCAAACATATACTGACGAGTTATAGTATACGTATTTTCATCATTAGGATAATCCATCACCAAAGGAGTCATCATGGGACGAGCTGTTTTGTGCAGCTGATAAGCATTACTGTAAATGTATGGCAACAGGGCATAGCGCAAAGAGTCATATTTGATAAAATTAGCCAATGCTTCCGGGCCGTACGTCCACGGTTCATGATAACGTGGATGATCCATGCCAAAAACCATTGCAATGGGGCTAAACATTCCAAATTGTACCCAGCGGGTATAAAGTTCTGTGTCGTAAGCAGAATATTGTTCAAAGCCTCCCATACAATGAGTCCAGTTACCCACTCCACTCATTCCTATATTTAGTCCGGCACGAATCACTGGTTCAAACCATTGCCATTCAGTTCCCCAATCTCCGGCCCAGATATATGGATAACGTTGAATGCCGGCATATCCTTCACGAGTGTGAGTCAGTCCGCGCATGTTATTATATTGTTCAAATTTCTTATAGGGAGCCTCGGCATATGCCAAAGTGAAAATATTATGTAACTCAGCAGATTCTTTCCCTTCCTCAATAGGAATGCCAGGTTTGAGGCTCATGCTTCCACCAACATCTGTTTTCACAAACTTAGCTCCGATGGAAGCCACTTTCATCACTGCATTGTTCCACCACCAATCGACGGATTTCTTATCAAAGAAGTTTACTAAACCTTCAGTGTCGGCATTTGGATAAAGCACTTTAGCTTTTTTTGCCTGATCTAAAAGTTTATATTTTGGTCCGTTGTCTATGATAGAGCGGATGTGTAAGCCAACCATCTTTACATGTTGCGCGTATATTTGATCGAACATAACTTTCGGATCTTTAAATGTATCCCGCCATTCAAAGGTGGTCCCTCCGTTGCCATAAGTATCATTAAAGAAACGCCAAGTGGAGTCCAGCCAAAGAAGGTCAAAAGGAATACCCTCTGTACGGAATCGCTTGCATAGTTCCACTGGATATTTGTCCGAAGTCATTTGTTCGTTTTTCCAGGTTCCACCCGCGTAAGTTCCTACATGGAGTCCCATTGCAAAGCGAGGCAACATAGGTGCCTTCCCGGTAAGATCAGTGTAGCGGTCAACCATCTTGTAAAAGTCCGGTCCGTAGATAAAGTAGTAATCAAGCTCACCACCAAAAGCCTTGAAAGAGTATTGTTTTATATTATCCCATCCCATGTTCCATTCAGTAGGAAAACCTGTATGGAAAAACACTCCATATCCTTTGTTGCTCATCATGAAAGGAACCGGACAATAGTTGGCGCGGAGAATATCTTTTCCACCTACAGCAGGTTTATTTCCACGTCCCAACTCTACATTTAGATAAATCTTTTTGCCACGTTGATCAAGAAAATCCATTCGTTCACCAAACCCAAAGAAATGCTCGTCAGCTTGCATGGCACAAGTGTTTTTTACAGAATCGGGGTAGAATGCTTCATCGGGCAATTCAGTATAAAGGACCTTATCTTGCTTATCAGAAACGATGAGATGAAAAGGATTCTTATAAGCCCTAATCCGCAAAGCCTGGGTAGAAATAGAATAATACTTTTCCTGCTCCTCCACACTCAATTCCACTGGTGCAAAGCTATAGTTACGTACCATCCATTGTTCATTTTCAGGAAATGTATGGTCGCGGCTTTTTTGAATACGGAACATATCCGTATTGCAGAAGCTCAATTTTATATCTCCGTTGGGAGTTGTGAAAATAATTTCATTGCCTTTGCGGGTATATCCGTTCCCGGCAGCCAATGCATCCAACGCAAAGAACATTAGCAAAAGAAGAATTGAATAGTGTTTCATAAAGTTATTGTCTTATTTTTAATGGATCAATAGTAGGTGGATTTTTTGCTTGTCTTAGCATATTGAACAATAGTTGCTGTCCGACAATATTAGCCTTGTTTTTATCAGAGTTATTGAACGAATTCATGGATTCATTTATACCATCCAAGTCTTTCGAATGATTATAAGCTTTTATTTCTTGAATGCAAGCAGGAATATCAAGTGTTGTTATTATCACTTGACCTCTTCCGGCTGGTATTAAGCTTAATGCAGAGTATACCTCTTTTTTATGATCAGACACACAACCTACAATTGTTTCACCATTGAAAAGGCGTAATCCGATTCTTCTGCGATTATACGTGGCAAAGCATTGATATTCCCAATTGAAAGCACAATTTACTGGCAGTCCTTTGAAAAGAGGATGTTCACGCACAAAAAAGTTTATTCAAAAAAGTTTTCAATATCTTTTTGTAACTGTTTATACAAAAAGAGATCTTTGTAATCTATGTTTTTTCTGAGCATTGTTTCTATATTAGATATCGTATGTTGATAACAGGCCAGTTCATTCGCATATTGCTCTTCATTTTTGGCTAGAGATTTTATCTCTTCTTCCCGTTCTCTCCGCAAAATTGTGCAAATTGGATTAAGAAGTTTTATCACTACGTTGTCCATAATATGATGTCCTTGTATAAACAAATAGGTAGTATCTGGATTTAGTCCCAGTGGAATAAGTTCTGTGCCTAATAATTCAACTTTTGCTTTTTCTTTTGAATAGTTTGCCTCAAGCTCAGCTAGTTTTTTGTTCACTCTTTTTTCAACAGACTTTAAACAATTATCTATATTCCGGATATCGACCTCATGTAATCCAGCACAAAAACCAAAAGCCGTAATTGGGAAGGTGGATACATCTTTTTTTCTCTGAAAATATACCGACCAGATAAAAAGTGGATAGGTAATACGGGAGTAAAGTCTCATAAATTCATTAAAATCTACCAATTGTCTATCATTGAGGATAGTCTGAACACAAACTTCATGCAGACTCCCTGCATAGCAGCGGTAATTTTCTATCGCATAAGTATAAGTCTGGAAAACATATTTGCTTTCATTTATTTCTTTAGATAAATAAGTAGCTCCTTGTAACAGATAATCGTAATCACTGTCTACACAAGCAATGAGATTTTCACCTAATCCGGAAGTATTTAAGGCACTCATTAATGCCATCTTTTTCCCTTTGGTCAAAGAGTTAGCCGATGGAAGCATAATCTGAAAATAGTGTTCTTCGTTTTCAAAATCAGCCAGCAAAGCCCGCCAAAAGGGAATGTCGTCATAACTCTCCACATAAGCGATAATTTTCCGCCTGCTTTTTTGGGGATAAAGTTTATGTGCAGCACCGATATACGCTGAAGATAAATTCTCTGTTAATCTTATTGCCATGGATTTATGATTTACAGATTTCGCTACTGATGTCGCTTACCTCTGTTACCGCATCTAGCCATCCTTCCATTATCATTGCAGGTGAATGAGTGGTGAGAATAATTTGTGCATTCGGATTCAATTGTCTGATCATAGCTATTAATTTATGCTGCCATTCAATGTGAAGAGATATTTCGGGCTCATCCATAAAAAGTACACAATAGTTGTTATTTTGTACCAAAACCGTGAGTAAGATAATCAACATCTGTTTTTCGCCCGATGAGAGTTGGTAAGGTAGTAGCGTTTCATCTCCCGAGATAAAAAGGATTTCATTATTCTTACGATCTATCTTCTTATTTGTTTCTTTCAATAGTTTATCAATCAGATCCTGAAACATTTTTTTTGGAGTCGCAATCAGGGTTGCTTGCGCTTTCGATTCAGGAGTGTTTTCACCTAGAAGTTCTATTATCCGATTCCCTATATTTACCTGATAGTCGAGATATTTGCGTTGAAGTTGATAAAGTTGCCAATCCAATGCTGTCTTCACATTATTATCTGTAAGTTTTTCTATTGAATCAGATTGAAGCAAAGGTCTATCGAAACTATGGATTACATCAAAAGGAATGGAAGTCGCTTCAGCATTATCGAATGTTATTTTTACTCCCCGTGTAAGTTTTTCCGTGCCTTTTTCTCCGGAAAGAGCAGCCAGCACACGAACTGCGGTATTAATAATTGTGCTTTTACCGATACCATTGATGCCGGACAATATATTAACGTCCGGACGGAGATCCCAGGCAATATTGAGCCGTTCCCAAAGACCTGAGATTTCAATGCGTTTGATGTACTTCGCTTTTGCTTCCATATTTTCATCACTCTTTTTATGTAGAGCATAGGCAAAGATATAGATTATTTTAAAAAAACGATTAAGTTGGCATTGATTTGATTGAAAATTATTACTTTTCTATTCCATATAAACATTTATTGTTTGGCTTCTGTTATTATATATAAAAACAGAACAGAATGAAACTTGCCCTATTGCTTTTATATTCTATGGTTATTCCTTGTTTTACCGCTTGTGCAAAAATAAAGGAAAAACCGATCAATAAAGAGACTGTGAAAAATTTGGACCTGCAACGATATATGGGTAAGTGGTATGAAATTGCACGGTTCGATCATCGGTTTGAGCGTGATATGGTAGGAGTCACTGCTGAGTATTCTTTCTTGCCGGATGGGAAAATACAGGTACTTAATAGTGGATATAAAAACAGTTTTTCTGGTAAATATAAAACAGCGGAAGGTAAGGCTAAACAGCTAAATCCTGCTGATCCCGGAAAACTAAAAGTCTCTTTTTTCCTTTGGTTCTACGCTGATTATTATGTATTAGAACTGGATGAGAAGGAATATAGTTATGCGTTAATAGGTAGTAGCTCTGATTCATACCTTTGGATATTGAGCAGAACGCCTCAACTGCCTCAAGCTACTTTGGATTTATTACTCAACAAAGTCCGGCAGCGAGGGTATGATACTTCCAAACTGATTTGGGTGAAACAAAAAGAGTCATTAAACTTAAAACCATTCACAATGAAAAAGTTAACTCCTGAAGAAAAGGCGGTAATTATTAATAAAGGAACAGAACGTCCTTTTACCGGAATCTATTATAACAATCACGAAAAAGGAACTTATTGTTGCAAGCAATGTGGCGCAGCTTTGTATCGTTCGGAAGATAAATTTGATTCCGGCTGTGGCTGGCCTAGTTTTGATGATGAGATTAAAGGGGCTGTAAAACGAATTCCCGATGCGGACGGACGCCGCACGGAAATTGTTTGTGCCAGATGTGGTGCCCACTTGGGACATGTATTTGTTGGAGAGGAACTCACTTCAAAGAACATCCGTCATTGTGTGAATTCCATCTCACTTGATTTTGAAATGAGTAAATAAAGAATCTTGTGCCCATTGCATCACTTTAGCCTGCCCCCGGTTATTATTTATATGATTTTCCGCCTATTTGAGAGAAGGGCTTTCGAATCCTAGTTTCTTCAGTCCGTTTTGAACATCGGGATGACTCATAAATAATTTCCAAAGTAATTGAGAACGATAGTTCTCTATCATTACTGCGATGGGACCTTGATCAATTGCCAAATATCGTTTAGGATACCAATTATCTGTTTCGCTGAAAGCATCATAGAAACCGTATGATCCAAAGGTTTTATCCTTCATGGCATAGAGATGACGCATCACTTGCATGGAATATTGAGGTGTATAAACAATAGACGATAAAGCGGCTGTGGGTGAGATTACCCCATAGTCATCTTTTTCATTAGGTGAATGGGCTGCATATCCTATAGTGGAATAACTGGCGGTTAATCCCCAGCAATCATCACCATATCCTTTGAAGTTTTTAGGATTACGGATGCAATATGCCCTATTGATTAGGGTATAGTTCTTCATTTCTTCAAAATAATCGGCATATTTGTCTTTTAAACCGTTGGGATTCAACCCAAGAAAAGAGTAATGAGCCCAGAATAATGGCCCTACCTGTGTACCCTGGTATCTAAGATTCAAGGAGATATTTTCCACTGTATGTGGAGAAACAATCGCTCCTTCCTCAGCCCAACCTTCATGATATACTTCTGCCGATACACCATGAGTAGGAGAGGAAGCGGCCAAAACATACATAATAAGACATTCATTATATCCACGAACAGGGAAATTCATTTCCCATGCATAATTGGGACTCCAATGCCAATAGAGTATGTTTTGATCGTTGCGATACCAATCCCAGTCCACCGCTCTCCAGAGCTTGTCGATTCGTGCGGCAATTTCTTTTTCCGGTTCTGTGCCGTTCACATAATACTGATAGGTGGCAAGTAGCCCTTGTATTAAAAAAGCGGTCTCCACCAAGTCGCCTCCGTCATCTTTTTGTCCGAAAGGTTTTACCTTTCCCGTTTCACCATCCCACCAATGAGGAAAGGCTCCGTGAAAGCGATCGGCCTTTTCGAGGAAAGTTACTATTTTGGACATCCTTTGCAAGCCTTCTTCTCGGGTAATATATCCACGATCAATAGCTGCGATGATAGCCATGATACCAAACCCACTACCACCGGTTGTTACAATTTGCTTGTCATTCTCAGGATAAACGCCGTCTTCATGAAAACGTTCCCGCGCCATTCCGCTTGTAGGTTCAGCCCCATCCCAAAAATAGTTGAATGTTTTTTTTTGCACACTGTCAAGGAGTGCTCCATCCGATATCTCCTTACCAGTATTTATTTCAGGATCAGATAGCTTTCCACTTGTACTTTTACAGTTAGTAAAAATGAGCAGTAAACTGATTAAAAAGAAATATTTCTGTAGTTGTTTCATGGCTTTTTTGGTTCTGGTTTTACTTTAGTGTAAATCTGGCTGATTTTACATCTCGACTGTTTCCTCCAATCATGACATCAAAATCTCCGGGTTCCCATACATATTTTAAATCATAATTATAGAACTTCAATAGATCTGGAGTAATTCGAAACTTTACTGTTTGAGATTCTCCTGACTTAATAAAGACTTTGTCAAATCCTTTTAGTTCTTTAACCGGTCGGGTGACACTGCCCACCAAATCACGGATATATAACTGAACAACTTCATAGCCATCTATTTTCCCCTTATTAGTAACCTTTACACTGGCAGTTAATTCTCCTTTTCCATCTATAACCGGACTACTAAGAGTTACATTACTATATTCAAACTGCGTATAACTAAGTCCGTATCCAAAAGGATATAAAGGATCATTGGATACATCCAGATAATTACTACGGAATTTTTCAAACCATTTACCTTCTTCCAGTGGTCTTCCAGTATTCTTATAATTATAATGAATAGGAATCTGTCCTACATTCTGAGGAAAAGAAGTGGTAAGCTTACCGCTTGGGTTTACATTTCCAAACAATACATCTCCAATAGCATAAGCGGCTTCACTACCTCCAAACCAAACGTTAAGAATAGCGGGCACATGTTCATTCTCCCATGTTAACACCAAGGGGCGACCTGTAAATAGAACAAGTACCACTGGTTTACCCGTTTTAAGAAGCTCCTTTAATAAATGTTGTTGCACATCGGGTATATTTATGTTAGTGCGACTGCTACTTTCTCCACTCATTTCCGAGGACTCACCTAGTGCGGCTACAATCACATCCGCATTCTGGGCTGTTTGTAACGCTTCTTTTAGTAATTCTTCATCTGAACGCTCATCACGGTTTAAACTTCTGCTAAATGCCGTTGCCCTTGCTTCATAAGCTGAATCACCGGCAAGATTACTTCCTTTTGCATATACAATTTGTGCTTTATCTCCTGCTATAGTTTGTAAACCTTCTATTAGTGTTGCCGGCATTTTTAGATCTACCGCAACACTCCATGTGCCGGGCATATTCGCTTTGGAATTAGCTAAAGGACCAACCACGGCTATTGTTCCTTGCTTCTTAATAGGAAGAAGATTGTGCTCATTCTTGAGTAAAACAAAACTTTCCGAGGCTGTTTTCCTTGCTATGTCACGGTGCTCGGTTGTATATATTTCTTTTGCAGGACGGGTTATATCACAATATTTATAAGGATCGGAAAATAAGCCCAATTTATACTTGGCTTCTAAAATTCGCTTGCAAGCAAGGTTAATCTGAGCTTCTGTTACTTTCCCTTCCATTAAAGATTTTTTCAGTGTGGAAAGAAACCCTTCGCTCACCATATCCATATCGATGCCAGCTTTGAGTGCACGGGCAGAAACTGTTTGTAAATCACCAATGCCATGCTGTATCATTTCACTAATGCCTGTAAAGTCGGTAACAACAAAACCGTTGAATTTCCATTGATTACGCAAAACATCCGTCATAAGCCATTTGTTGGCTGTTGCCGGAACTCCGTCTACTTCATTGAAAGAAGCCATTACACTGCCTGCCCCTGCTTCAACTGCTGCCTGATAGGGTCTCATGTACTCATTAAACATTCGTTGATGGCTCATGTCCACCGTGTTATAATCACGTCCTGCATCAGGAGCGCCATAGAGTGCAAAGTGTTTTACACAAGCCATGATATTATTTTTCTGCGACAGATTTTTCCCTTGATATCCTTTTATCATTGCTTTAGCAATCTCTCCTCCCAAGAAAGGATCTTCGCCACTTCCTTCAGCTATACGTCCCCAACGGGCGTCTCTACAGACATCCACCATAGGGCTGAAAGTCCAACAAATGCCATCGGCACTGGCTTCAATTGCGGCAATGTGTGCAGATTGTTCGATGGCATTCATATCCCAGGAACAAGAAAGTCCCAGAGGTATAGGAAAAACAGTTTCATATCCATGCACCACATCCATACCAAAAATGAGAGGGATTTTTAAGCGACTTTCCTGAACTGCCAAGCGTTGAATTTCTTTAATTTTTTCAACACCTTTGAGATTAAATACGCCACCAACTTTTCCTTCTCGTATTTTTGTAGCTATATCACTGTTTTTTGCCTGCCCAGTTGTAATTTCACCGGTGACAGGAAGATTTAGTTGGCCGATTTTCTCATCCAAAGTAATCTTTTTCATCAGTTTATTTACGAATAGGTCCATCTCTGCATCTCTATTCTGAGCAAAGGTTGTAACAGAAAGAACACAGAAAAGAAGAATTAATAGTTTCTTCATAACGGATTATATTTTATATTTAATAATAATGCGAATCAGAAGTTTAAAGTATTCTGATTCAATTTGTTTTAAGAAATAGAATGAATGATTTATTTGCTTGTGTCATTGTGATGATTATCATTATCTATTATTGTTTTCTTGGATGTAAGTTTTTTTATCGATACCTACTCCGGTTATGGTAACCTTTTTCCAATGATTTGGCATGGCTGTTTTTAATTGTCTTATTCCTCCGTGAGGATCAATGTCGAGACCTCCGAATCCCATAATAATAGATTGTAATACCCCTCCGGCTCCCGTTGCAAAATAGGGGTTAGTTCCACCCTTGTATTCAGCCATAACTCTAAATGGAGGATTTAAGTTAGGCCAGTATGCATCTTTAAAAAAGTGGTATGCTGAGTCGCTATTTCCAAGCCGGCTATATAGAATTGAAAAAATGGCCTGAGTCATAGCCGGAGTGTCTTTTTCTGGCACTTTAGATTCATAATATTTCAAATCTTTTTCTATTTGTTTTTTATCTGTTATGATATTTAGAGGATATGCCAATAGGTTGACGTCCGCCTGTTTTATTTTTTGACCAGTGTATGTATCATATTCCCGTGTAACACCATTCTCCATTTTAAAAATAGGTATGTTTTCTGCTATTTTATTCCATTCTTTAGGAGCGGTAATTCCCAATGTTAACGCACATTCGGTTGCATATTGCAGATTCTTTATTGCAGCTCCATTTGTGTAGGCATTATTGTCTATGTTTTCAGCCCATTCATCTGCTGCTACTACATTCTTAATTTCATATTGCCCTTTACTATTAAGTTCAACTCTGCTGATCCAAAACTCGGCTGTAGCTTTGAGTATAGGCCATCCTTTTTCTTTTAGCCATTCTTTATCTTGAGTAACCAGATAATATTGCCATGCCGCGATAGCCACATCTGCAGTGATGTGATGTTCAAAAGTTCCTGATAAAGCCCATACCGGACATTCTTCTGTTCCTGTAGCAGCACTTTCCCAAGGAAACATTGCACCGGCATAACCATAGATAGCAGCTTGCTGCTTAGCTGCATTGAGTCTGCGGAACCGATATTCAATCATACTTTTAGCTATTTCAGGATGTAAAATTAGCATTGGAGGATACATAAATATTTCACTGTCCCAGAAAACGTGCCCGTTATAACCTAAACCACTTAATCCCATAGGTGATGGAGACAAATCGGTGTTTTCTCTGGTAAATGAATATAGGTGGTATAGCATATTATGGACGTCTTGTTGAGCCTGAGGATCACCGTCTATCTGAATATCGCTTTCCCAAAGTTTATTCCATGCTTTTTTATGTCTGTTGAGCAAACGCTCTTTTCCTTCTAATTTCGCGTAGATTGTAAGACGTTCTGCCTGATTATAGGGATCGGGAGTCTGTACCGATGAGATAAGCGTGCCTACTACTGAAAAAGAATATTTCTCTCCTGCTTTTATCTCTTTAACGAATTTAGCACTATGCATGTTGCTATCTTCCATTTTATGGAATATTTTAGGCTCCAAGTTACTCGCTTCTTCAAATAGAAAAGTATTTGAGACAGCTATTTTTATATTTTTCAGAGGACTTTCAGCTACAGATGTTAATAATGGAATATATAGGTTAGGTCTATCTATTTCGTGATAATAATCTTGATGATCTCTGAATGAAGATGGAGTTTCGAGAATATTTTCCACATCTATTTTTGAATTGACCTTTGCCTTAATATTCACATCTAATAAAACGCAATGTGGTAAATTGCGTAAAGCATAGTATGAATATGTTATGGTTGCTACATCTTTATAATCAAATGATGCGGAAAAAGCGCCTTCTTTCATATTCAGCTCTTGTCTGAAATTAGAAATATTTTCACGATGAATATAATCGCCATTAATAGATAGATTCAGATTTAACAAATTATAGTTGGGCAGAAAATTATTAACTCTACCTCTGTTGTATATATCATATACTCCTGCAAGGACAACTTCTTTTATTTTAAGAGGTTCCGGTGATGATATAATTCCAATCATACCGTTTGCAACGGTAACTCCGTAATAATTATCGAAGCCGGAACTATCCGTGGATAATACCCAAGGATCCTGAGCTTTTATATTAGAAAACATAAAGAGGCTTGTTAATACTAATAATGAATATATTTTTCTCATCTTCTCTATTCTGATTAATGGTTTCTTCATACTAATTAGTACAATAAACAAACATATAAGAATATTGATAAGAGTTACTAACAACCCTTATCAATATTTCAGAATTTGCCTAGCTTACTTTATTAATAATCGGCATTTTGAACCAGAACTCCATTTGATTTGTCAATTTCCCCTTGAGGAATTGGAAGATATTTATTTTTATCCTGATAATTTGTTTTTCCGACAGCGTGTAATACATCAGCTGCGATACCCCAACGAACCAAATCGTAAAAACGGTCAAATTCCATTCCAAGTTCGACTCTTCTTTCGTGACGAATCTTATCTCTGAGAACACTTTGATCTGTTGTTGTAACTTTAGGCAGAATACTATCATCTCCTCCTCTGGCACGAGCGCGTACCATTTCAAGAAGATCAACCGCTTCGGATGTTTTTCCTAATTCGTTAGCTGATTCGGCAGCCATTAAAACAACATCAGCATAGCGGATTAATCTAATGTTTACCCAATAACCACCGTTGGTGTATAAAGCTCTTTTTGCAGGATCGGTATATGCTTTTTTATTGAAATAACCACCATCAGCACTTGATTCAGGAGATTCTCCGTACGGTTTGTTTGTGTTTTCGGCAGTAATTGGTTCTCCTGGTTTCCTGTAATAGAGTAATGTTGCATCTTTGCGGGGGTCTCCGGGTTCATATGCCTGTCCTAATTCTTTTGTAGCCATGTGCCAGCCCCATCCTAAGTTCCATTGTCCGGAACCTCTTACTCCTTGTACTTCACAGAATTGGCTTCCTATCGCACTATCAGATGGCCTTGAAGCCGTTGCTGTACATTGCAGTTCAAACACAGACTCACTGCTATTCTCTCCCGCATCGGTAAAAATCTTGTCGTAAGGAGTATTTAAGTTGTATAATCCAGAATTAACAACTTCTTTTGCTGCGGCATACATATTTGTCCAGTCATTACGCATCATATAAGTTCTGGCATGTAAAGATCTGGCCGCTCCCCATGTTAGTCTGCCAATATATTCAGAAGACCAGGTAGTAGGAAGTACCTTGGTTGCTTCAGTTAAATCGGCATCAATAAGTGCATAGATTTTGTCAACACTTGATTTGGCGATGTTTGCCTGTGATGAATCTGTGATTTTGAAATCAATCAACGGAACTTCACCAAAAGCCCTTACTAAGTTGAAATAAGCATATGCCCGAAAGAATTTAGCTTCGGCCTTATTGATCAAATTTCCATTTGTCAAGTTTGTTGTGGCCTCAATTTCAGCAATGATAGAATTACAATTGTATATAATTGTATAGTTCTGACTCCAGTAAGAACTGACAACACCGTTTGTTGTTGTGTATTGAAAATCGTCAAAGAAAGCACCTTGATCTGCTCCGTCTGAAGCTGAACTTCCTTTTTCAGAATCTTCAGACCTGAAGCAATGTATTGCAAAAGCGGGGATACCGGCTGTAATGTTATAGTTCCTCATCAGATAGTAAACATTGAAAACTTTACCTTCCAAACTTCCCCCGGGAGCATCATCTTCTGTAAGTGTACCTTGCGGACTTCTATCAAGAAAGTCATTACAACTAATAAGAAGAGGCATTACTGCCGTAGCGATTACTAATGAGTAAATGTATTTTATTAATATACGTTTCATAGCATAATGTTTTTTAAATTAAAAACTAAGATTGAATCCGAAAGTATAAATGGCAGGTACCGGATACGTTCCGTTATCTATGCCAAAAGCAGTAGCTGTACCGCCTATTTCAGGAGTATAACCCGTGTTGTTTTTCCAGATTTTAGGGTTTTGAGCATTGGCATATATTTTTAATGCTTTGACGTGTATTTTATTCAGCAAGTTTTTATCAAATGAGTAAGCTAACTGAATATTTCTGATTTTAATGAAACTGCCATTTTCAATGTAATAATCAGAGTTGAGATTATTAATTGTATGTTTGGTATTTAGCAATGGTTCGGAATTGGATGTTCCTTCTCCGTGCCATCTGTTTACTCTGGCTGACATATAGTTGAACTGAGACCAGTTATAGTTATCCCAAGTACGGTATATTTGATTCCCGTTCTGTCCCATCATATCCACTGTCAGATCAAAGTTTTTATAGGAAAGGCCGAGTGTCATTCCATAAGTGAAATCTGGAGTAGGATTACCAATCATAGTGCGGTCATCTGATGTTATCTTTTTATCTCCATTAATATCCTTAAACTTCAGATCTCCCGGTGTAACAGTAGCCAATGTATTTGTTGGAGAGTTAGCTATGTCATCCTGTGATTGATATACTCCTTCGACTTTGTATCCATAGAAATATCCAATGGGATATCCTTGCATTGTCTGAGAAACACTTTTATCACCATCGATGATTGTATAGCCCGATTGTACAAGAGCTATTACTTTGTTTTTAATTGTGGTGAAGTTTGTGCCGATACTATATTTCCAATCATTATTAATTTTATCGGACCAGGAAATAGCAAGTTCTATACCTTTGTTTTCAATCTCTCCCAGATTACCTAATCCTGGAGTTGTTCCTGCAATACCAGGAACCGTAGCCAGCAAGTTTTTAGTATTTTTCTTATAATATACCCCTTCTAAATGAAGTCTACTCTTTAGCATATATGCTTCAAATCCAGCTTCCCATGCATCCACTTTTTCCCATTTCAGATTTGGATTTGGAATGTATTTCAAAGCATATCCAGGAATAACATTGTCGCCAAATACAGCAGAAGAACTACTTTCCAGAACAGGCTCAGCAGGATATGCAGTATCCATATTCTGATTACCCAGAGTACCCCAGGAAGCTTTCAATTTTAGAAAATCAAATAAGCTCTGATTTTTCATAAAATTTTCTTCTGAAACAATCCAACCACCTCCTACTGAGTAGAAGTTTTGCCATTCATTGCCAGTATAAAAGAACGCCGATGAACCGTCTCTTCTGAAGGACCCATTGAATAAATATTTGCTTTTATAATTATACAGTGCCCTAAAAAGCATAGATACTGTTGAACGTTCCCATTGTTCACTGCTGTTTGTACTGGTCTCTGGGTCACCGATGTTCACAAACCATTTATCCGGATTACTTGAAATAGGTAAACCTGTTCCTTGTTTACGTTCAGCTGTTAGACCAGTTAAGTTATTATAATAAGTTGTGAATCCGGCTGTGGCCGTAATACCATGCCCGTTAAACTGATTGGTGTAAGTCAACAAATAATCACTTTGTACTTTTGTTTCAGTCGTTTTTACTTGTTTAACGGCTGTTTTTTTTGTTCCTAGTATATCAATAGGTTCTCCTGTAGTGATTGACTGATCGTATACACTTATAATTGGAGTATAGGTGCGGCTGTCATCAGATCTGTAGTCCATGGAATACATTGTTCTGAAGTTTAAATGTTTCAGGAAATTTATTTCTCCATAAGCATTTCCTGACATTCTATAATTTTTCGCAATAGTTGTTTTCTTTCTTAGTTCAACATCAACCATTGGATTTTCTATTTGTGCCTTTTGAATATCGGGGAGTGCAGCATATAGCTGATATTCATCATTGAAAACGGGGGCTACAGGAGTGGCATATAATGCTTTTAGCACACTTTTTGCATCAGGAGGCAAAAGTTGCGCTCCGTTAAATTGAAAACCAACTTTTATATCCTTTGTTAAATTGTAGTCACTGCTTAGGTTAATTGTAGTCTTACTAAACTTCTCATGTATAATATTCCCCTCTTCTGAGGTATAGCCAGTTCCTAAATAAAAATGACTTTTCTCAGTTGCACCAGTAATGCTGATATTGTTATTGGTGATGAAACCAGTATGGAATATCTCGTCCTGCCAATCAGTGTCAGCGTTCCATTTAGAAAAGTCATAAGGAGTTGTACCCTCGTTAGCGAGTTGCTCATTATACAGTTCCTTAAACTGAGCTGCATTGGTTAATCCCATTTTATTTGTTACAGCTTTAAATCCTACCGACGAATTTATGTTGACCATCGTTTGCCCTTCTTTGGCCTTTTTGGTTGTAATAATGATTACACCATTTGCTCCACGAACACCAAAGATGGCTAATGAGGAAGGGTCTTTTAAAATTTCCATAGATTCAATATCCGACGAATTTAGAAAGTTGATATTATCGTTGAATAACCCATCAACTACATACAAAGGTTTATATCCGTTAATAGAATTTGTACCTCTTATTCGTATTTCTGGATCTTGTCCGGCTCTACCAGTATTAATTACCTGAACTCCGGCAATTTTTCCTTGCAAAGATGCGAGAGGATTTGATGAAGGCTGATTTGCAATCTCGTCTCCTTTGATATTTACAATAGAACCGGTAAGATCTCTTTTCTTTGCAGAACCGTAACCAATTACAACAGTCTCGGTAAGTATTGTCGCATCATCCGCCATTACAACGTTAATAATGCTTTGTGCTCCTACTTTAACAATTTTGCTTTTCATTCCTACAAAGGAAAATTCAAGAATATCTCCTGCAGATGCAGGAATGTTATAAGAACCATTAATATCAGAGATTGTACCTGTTGAAGTACCTTGAATACGTACATTTACACCAATCAATGGCTCTTCTTTTTCACTGGTTATTTTTCCTGATATGCTTTTCACCTGAGCATAACCACTGGTAACTGTTACCAATAGAAAGCAAGCGAAGAGTGCTAGGCTTTTTAAAAAAAGAACATTTAAGCTCTTTTGTGGAGAATGTTTTTCTGGTTTGTTTTTCATAATTCTAATTTTTAACAACAGATTAATTATCATATTAGAAATCTATAATGAACAACCTGTGGCTATGTTTTTACCAGACTCCAGTTTGTTACATGTTCGATTTGTAACAAATGTAATATAGATTCAGTGTAGGGTCTTTAAGAGTTGGCACACTATGAATACACAGCTATGATTTTTTATATAAATCATAACTCACTTTTACTACTTAAAATAATATAATAAGCTTATTTTTAGTAATTTATAAGTAACTATTCCATGCTTAGAAAGAACTCATTGAGATTTTGTGAGGGCTTAATATCAAGCTTTTTTCGTAATCGGTAGCGGTTATTTTCCACGGCTCTGACAGATATGTTCATTAATGCCGCAATGTCTTTTGAATCCAAGTCCAATTTCAAGCAGGCACAGAGTCTGAGATCATTATTTGTTAGCTCGGGATATGAAGTGATTAGTCTTTTAAAAAAGCCCCTATGTTTTTGCTCAAACTTGATTAAAAACATTTTCCAGTCATTCTCTGTGTCCATACCATTATTGAGCAATGCATTCATCTTTTGAAATAATGGGATCAAAGATTTATTTGTGTTTTTTGCATATAAACTATCCAACATGGTTTTCATTTTCAGTATGAACTCATTTTTTTGAATAATAAAAGAAGATTGTGTCAGTAGCTCTGCATTCTTTTTTTCTATCTCATCTTGCAATATTTCATTTTCCACTTTTAGTTGTCGGGACTCTCTGGCTCTGACTCTTTGTAGATGAAGATTTTTATATCGCTTTAATATCATTAGCCGAGTAATGTAGAAGGCCAATGAAAATGCAATTAGATAAAGTAAATAAGCCCAAACGGTTTGATACCACGGTGGCAGTACTTCAAACTCATAACAAGTAGGCTCGGAATAATTTCCAAAGTTATCGACTGTTCTTACCTTAAATATATATTTTCCTTTAGGTAGACGGGCGTATGATACTTTATTTATTTTCTGAATGCTCGACCATTTTTTTTCCACACCTTCAAGTATATATTGAAAAGAGAGGCCGGATGCAAATGCATTGTCAACTGAGAAACTAAAAGTAATCGTGTTGAACTGATGAGATACTTCAGCATGTACAGTTAAGTCTATGTATTTGTAATCTCCATTTTTGTTTGTCTCTTTCAAAGATTCTAAATAGGGAGAACGGAGCTTTTTGTAAGCGGTATTTTTATTTATATTTTTATAAAGAATGAAGCCATTGTCAAGGCATACAAGACTGACAGAATCATTCAGCACAGATATATTTTCGTAAGCGTTAACCAATGATAAATTGTTATTAGCTCCTACATTATAACTTTCAATAAGATGCGCTTCATAACCATCATAAGTGAATTTATAAATAGCAGAAGCCGTTATTGCCCAAAATAGATTATTATGAATATGCACAATTTGTTTTAAGTCTTTGATAGATCTAAAACAATGATTTAATTCATTGTTAGGAATGATTTTATCTATGATATCATTGTAGGTATAAAATTTATCATTATTTCCTAGAAATAACATACGTCCGTAAGCTTTGAAAATTTTAAGTTTATAAGGAAGTCCATCTTTACTATCTCCCCCATAATATTTAAAACTTTGAAATTTTTTCAGATCGTCACTTAGCCGGCACTTGTAGACACCTTTATCAGAATGCTCCAGCCAGATATTTTCTAAATGATCCACTTCTGTATTAATAATAGGTTCAGGAATTTGTTTCATATTATAAACTTTCCCTGTCAGCTTTTGTACTATCTTTAGGCAGTTGTAAGTTGAAAGAAATAATACATCTTGTCCCTTTATTTTATCCTCTGTCAGCTTGTAAACTCCTGTCTCTGCAGAAAAAGGTTCTGTGACACTTAAATCTTCATGAATTTCTTTAATCCCACTATTATGACCACAATACAATCTGTCATCAATAATATTTAGAGACCAGACTTGACCTTGAGTGTTATTGATTAATTTTGTAACCGAGAGCGCTTTTAATGTTCCCAATTCATCTTTAGAAATATAAAAAACGCCTTGATTTGTTGCTAAAAATAATTTATTATGCCATATACTAGCTCCATATACTGTTCCTATATTTCCTCCGGAATCAATGTAACAACTCATGTTTTTCAGATAACCTATATATGCAATACCTCGATCTAGTCCAGCCCACACATTTCCAAGATTATCTTCATGCAGAGACAAAATAGTATTGTTTTGCAATACATTATTGGAAGATATGTGGTCTACAATTTTTCCGGTTTTGTCAACCTCATAAATACCTCCCAAAATAGTCCCTAAAAGGTAAGAACCTCTTGTGGAAAGGATTCCGCAGTTTAACTCCTCAGAATGTAGCAGTTTGGATAAAGAGGCATTCCACTCGGTGAATTTCTTACCGTCATAAATATAAACTCCTTTGGATGATGTTCCGATCAAATATTTATTGGATGAGAAGGGTAGAATGACTCGTACATCACTATTATGAAAAAGATCGCTACCTTCTATCTTTTGTAGTTTATTATCAACTAATCGGAAAAGTGATCCGTGCATTTCCTGTACCCAGAATTCATTTCTTACTTTTAGAAGAAAGAGGAAGTTTCTGGTGGAAGATAATTCTTTTACCGTTTTGTAATCATATATATAAATAGAATTGAATGACTGAAAATATACGCAATTCTTTCCAATCCATATTTTCCAGAAAGATTCATTTTTTGAGTGAAACTTTTTTAATAAATTACTTATTGAAGTATATTTTAGTTTCCCCGAAATATCTCTGTCCCATCTTCCAAATTCCTCATATCCTCCGGTAAAAAGAGTCTTGTGTGAAAGAACGGCGACAGATCTTACAATGGTAGAGTTGGGCATGGAATGTAACTCCCAGTCTATACCATCAAATTCGAGAAGACCAATATCATTTCCAAAGTACATAACACCTCTTTCATCTTGTCCTACCGACCAGTTTTTATTGGCCGCATGATAATTTTCTTTGTAGATGTTTATCACATGGGGTCTGTTATATGCGAAAGTACTCGTTGAAAAGAACAGTATAACTACAATATATAGGATGATTTTTTGCTGATAATTCATTAGTGGTGGTTTAATAACATAATATGTGTGTCTTTCAGAAGTACAATATTACAAAATAAAGTTGAATACATTATCCTCTTCACCTATTTTTTCCAATAAAGAGAATGGTTGCTTATATCTTCATAAGCACTTAATGAAGTTACAATTTTCTATTTAAATGAAAATAATCGGTGATATTATTGTTCTGTTTTTCTCTTTTGATTACTTTTGATCACTAATTACCTTTCGGGGGTATTTTTTTGTCTTTCAACTATAGAATTATTTATGAAAAATAAAATTGTTACGTTTGGAGAAGTATTGCTTCGATTAACTGCTCCTGCTTCTTTAAAGTTTTCACAAGCTAAAGAACTTATTGCGACATATGGAGGAAGTGAAGCCAATGTTGCCGTTTCATTGGCAAATTATGGGCTTGAAGCAGAGTTTGTAACCCGTTTACCTGAGAATGATATTGCCAAAGCTTGTTTGATGGAACTTCGTTCACACAATGTAGGTACCAAAAATATTGCTATTGGTGGTGAGCGTTTGGGTATTTATTATATGGAGAATGGGGCAGTGGCTCGTTCGGCTAAAGTAGTGTATGATCGTGCTAATTAATCGATTTCAACTATTCAACCAGGAATGATTAATTGGAAAGAAGTATTCAAAGATGCCAAGTGGTTTCACTGGTCGGGTATAGCTGCAGCTTTGTCTCAAAGTTCAGCAGATACTTGTAAGGAAGCTATCGAAGTGGCGAACAGCATGGGGCTGACTATTTCCTGCGATTTGAATTTTCGGCAAAATTTGTGGAACTACGGAAAGATGGCTACAGAGGTTATGCCTGCTTTAGTGCAATATAGTGATGTAATCTTTGGTAGTGAACCCGAATATGAAAAAATATTTGGCATTGCTCCGGTTGGCTTCAAAGCAATAACAGTAAATGAGCAACTAAATATTGAAGGATTTGAGTTGGTTGGCAAACGAGTGCTTGCTGAAGTTCCTCGCTGTAAAAAAATGTTCCTTGAATTGCGCAATTCAATTAATTCTAATCATAATACACTGGCAGGGATAGTCTATTCGGATCAATCACTGAAGTATTCAAGAATCTATGATATTACTCACGCCGTAGATAGAGTAGGTGTGGGAGATGCATTTGTAGGTGGAATGATTTATGGTTTGATCGCTTATCCAGATAATGATCAGAAAGCTCTTGACTTTGCGCTGGCAGCTTCTTGCTTAAAAAACACTATTTATGGTGATTTTAACTTGGTAACAGTTGCTGAAGTTGAAAACTTGATGGAAGGTGATGGCTCTGGTCGCGTTGTTCGTTAAGTTTTTTGCCCTAAAAAGATTTGTATATACAGATAAAAATAGCCTCAAAGATAATTCTCTGAGGCTATTTAATCAAATATTAGGTTAGGTTTATCATCTTCCACCACCGCCACCACCGGTATTACCAATTGTAGTCACCATAGAGTTGGTAGTAAAAGTTGTTGATTGAGTTCCGCCGCTGTATGTGGCATCGTTATATAAACCGTGGAAATTAGTCCCGCCCGATACATTGCCTCCGGTATAGACAACATAGCTTGTGCTGGCTGCAAGAGCAACGCTGCTGAAGAGTAAAGTAGTATACGATCTTGGATTCTTGAAAGTTAAAACCTGATCTCCATTTGATGATTCTATATGTACAAACTGATTAGATGTACCCACACCGGCATTAATGATAACAGAACGTTGAGTACAGACACTCGAGGTAGGAGTACTGGTTGCACCTCCCATACTGACGATGGTTCCGCCGGTTATTTTAAACGTGTTGTTATCGCAATCCATTCCTTCCTCAGGAGACGTTGCGCCGCAAGAAATAATGGTACCGCCAGTAACAGTAAGTGTGCCATTGGAATCTATTCCGTCGTTGTTGCTTGCATAGCAATATATTTCTCCTCCATTAATGGTAAGAGACGTTTTGGCATTGATGCAGTCGTCGTAAGCTGTTACCTCGACAGTACCACCGTTTATGGTAAGATTCGTTTTGCTTTCAATTCCTTCAGCTTCCGATTTTGAGGTAGTGACGTTAATTTTTCCGTCATTAATAGTGAGGTCTCCCTGACTCTTAATGCCTTTTCCACTGGCTCCTGATGTAGTGACAATAATGGTTCCACCATTAATTTCTGTATATGGAGTGATAGAAGAGTCTGTGCCTTCGTAAGAAGTAGTGATACCATCATCTACTGATTTGATAGTGATATTTCCATTATTTATTTTGATGAAACCTTCATCACATTCAATACCGTCACTTGAAGAACTGATATTCAATGTTCCACCATCAATAACTACGGCATCATTGGTATGAATGCCGTCGGCTACTGTTCCCGTGACACTGATATTGCCATCACGAATGCGCACATAATCATCACTACAGATAGCGTGTTTATATTTGCCTACCACAGAGAGATTTCCACTACCACTGAAAATTAGTTGTCCTTCACTGAAAAAAGTACCTTTCTGATCTTCAGAACTTGTTGCGTATGAACTACCATCAGTTAGTGTATTCTGGGTATTATCAGCGAGAACTACAAAAACACGTTTTTTTGATTGAACATTGATGGCTGGTCCATCGGCATTGGTAATACTAACTCCGTTTAGTGTCAGTTTGAATTTGTAGTCACTATAAACTTTTACACATCCATCCGTTAGGGTACCGGATAAAGTATACGCCACATTCTCTATGGTAGATTTAATAATTACGTCACCGTTGTCTTGGGTAATAGAGACACCATTATTTTCTACCGGATTGGTTATACTGAGAGAACTTCCCAGAGTGATAACAATTGTATTAGTAAACTCAGTATTTTCTACTAAATCTTCCTTATCGTCCGGAATGCTTTGCGAATCATTATCAGAGGATGAACCAGAAGAGTCATCTCCTTCAGTTTCAGTAGAGCATGATGAAAATGAAAGAAAAAGAAAAAGCGTTGCTGTAAAAATGCATAACCAAAATATCATCTTTTTTTTAAAAGGTGAGAAAATGACCGTGTTAATCATGTTCGTTTGCATATTATGTGATTTTATAGAAGGTGTGACGAAACATTCAACAAAAGTAAAGATTCTTATTGTCTTTTTGAGAAATATTCAGCTAAGCATGCTTTTTTAATATCGAATGGCTCTATTTTATCTGTTAAGCAGCTTTTGATATTTGAGTAAAGGTATTTAAAAAATGAGTTCTTGAAAGAACTCAAATATGAACTAATTACCGAGAATATTCTTATCTTTGCATTACTAAATGCGGCGTAACAATATGGATGAGAATGTGCTCGAGAAGCTAAAAATACTTGCGGAGTCTGCTAAATACGATGTATCGTGTTCGTCCAGCGGGACAACCCGTTCTAATGCAAAGAACGGGATAGGAAGTGCTGCGGGGTGGGGCATCTGCCATAGTTTCTCGGAGGATGGACGTTGCATTTCTCTTCTAAAAATAATGCTCACTAATTATTGTATCTACGACTGTGCTTATTGCATCAATCGCCGGAGTAATGATTTGAGACGGGCCACTTTTTCGGTTACTGAACTGGTAAATCTTACCGTTGAATTTTATCGCCGTAATTATATTGAAGGACTGTTCTTAAGTTCAGGAGTGGTACGTAATCCAGACTATACCATGGAAAGGCTGGCAAGGGTCGCCAAGGAGTTGCGTTTGAAATATCGCTTTAATGGTTATATTCATCTGAAAAGTATTCCGGGAGCAAGTAGGGAATTGGTTAATGAAGCAGGATTATATGCTGATAGACTGAGTGTGAATATTGAAATTCCGAATGAAGAGAGCCTTCAACGATTGGCTCCTGAAAAGAGTTTTCAAAGTGTGTTTAAACCCATGCAATATATTCAGCAAGGGGTATTAGAAAGTTCTGAAGAGAGAAAAAAGTATCGCCATGCTCCTCGGTTTGCTCCGGCAGGGCAAAGCACGCAAATGATTGTGGGGGCAACGGCAGAGACAGATAAAGATATACTTCGATTATCGTCTTCTTTGTATGATCGTCCCAGTATGAAACGGGTCTATTATTCCGGTTATGTTTCGGTGAATGAATATGATAAGCGTTTGCCTGCAATGAAGCAACCGCCTTTGGTTCGTGAAAATAGATTGTATCAGGCAGATTGGTTGCTCCGATTCTATCAATTTAAGGTGGATGAGATCGTAAATGATGCATTTCCTGATTTGGATTTGGAAATAGATCCCAAACTTTCGTGGGCATTGCGTCATCCTGAATCTTTCCCGGTGGATATTAATAGGGCAGATTATGAAACTCTGCTTAGAATTCCCGGAATTGGAGTAAAATCCGCTAAGTTAATTGTGGTCTCTCGCCGATATTCCCGCTTGGGATCATCACAACTCAAAAAAATAGGAGTAGTAATGAAGAAGGCACAATATTTTATTACTTGCAATGAGTTGGCAATGCACTCAGTAAATAGTATGAATCCTGATGCTATCCGTATTCTGCTTACAAAGAAATCGGGTAAGAAAATAAATGATGGACAATTAATGATTCCATTTCAAGAGGAAAAAAATGACGGTATTCATCTATGACAAAACCTTTGAAGGTTTGCTGACAGCTGTATTCGATGCTTATTTCCGTAAAACTTTCCCAATGGTCATGCTTGCCGAAGGTGAGTTGTTGCCACTGTTTTATGATGAGGTCGTGACTATTTACACAGATAAGGCGAAAGCAGAACGTGTGTGGAAAGGTTTGCAAAAGAAATTGTCGCCTTCGGCACTTTCTTATCTTACTATAAGTTGGCTTTCCGAACTCCCCGATATTGATCTGTTGCTGTTTCGTTATATTCGTAAAGCAATTGATGCTTCTCAATCCATTGAACTCAATTTTGGTGATGAAGATGTATTAGCCGTTTCCAATATCTGTAAGAAAGTTAGTCGGGAAAGAGAGCGAGTACTTCAGTTCCTTCGTTTTCAGAAAGCAACGGATGATACTTTCTTTGCAGCTATAGAACCCATGTATAACGTTTTATCGTTGGTCGTAGATCATTTTAAGGATCGTTTTGCCGATCAGAAATGGCTTATTTATGATTTGAAAAGAGAGTATGGCTACTATTATGATCTTTCCACGGTAACGGAAGTGCGATTTGAAGATAAAGAATTCCATCTTCTTTCCGGTATATTAAACGATGATTTAATGGCTCAGGATGAAAAACTTTTTCAGCAGTTATGGAAAGAGTATTTTAAATCGATCACAATTAAAGAACGCTTGAATCCAAAACTTCACCGACAAAATCTACCTGCCCGCTTTTGGAAGTATCTTACTGAAAAACAGAAGTAAGT
>JAATGU010000101.1 GCA_015654535.1 Bacteroidales bacterium | reverse complement strand
TTGACAACATCCCCGAGGGAGACTATCAACAGAAAATGAAACCTATTATCCGCATTCCTGAAGGAAATTATTTCTCTTCTGTAGAAGGTAGCCGCGGAGAGTTTGGGGTATATATTGAAAGCCACGGGGATAAATTTCCGTACCGCATGAAGTTCCGCTCAACCGGCCTTCCATTGGTTTCGGTAGTAGATACCATCACACGGGGTTACAAGATTGCCGACTTAATCGCAATTGGTGGAACACTGGACTATGTAGTACCTGATATTGATAGATAAATAAAATAAAAAATATATGTTTGATTTTAGTATAGTTACAAGCTGGATACATGGTCTGCTGACAGGATTCATGCCTGAAGGTTTAGCCATTTTCCTGGAATGTGTAGTCATTGGCGTGTGCATTGTTCTGATGTATGCCATTCTTGCTATTATCCTTATTTATATGGAGCGCAAGATATGTGCATTCTTCCAATGTCGTCTCGGCCCAAATCGTGTAGGTAAATATGGATGTATACAGGTCGTTGCCGACACACTTAAAATGCTGACCAAAGAAATCATCACTCTAAAGAACTCGGACAAGTTGCTTTACAATCTGGCTCCTTACATGGTGATTCTTGCTTCTATCCTGGCTTTCTCTTGTATCCCTATAAATAAAGGGATGGAAATACTTGATTTTAATGTCGGTGTATTCTTCCTCTTAGCTGCTTCCTCTATCGGAGTAGTAGGCATACTTTTGGCAGGTTGGAGTAGCAATAATAAATTCACACTGATCGGTGCTATGCGTAGTGGTGCACAAATTATCAGTTATGAACTTTCTGTAGGCCTCTCCATCCTAACAATGGTGGTATTGACAGGAACCATGCAATTCTCGGAAATCGTAGCCAATCAGGCGGATGGATGGTACATCTTTAAAGGCCATATCCCTGCGCTGATTGCTTTCATCATTTATCTGATTGCCGGTAACGCAGAGACTAATCGTGGACCTTTTGACTTACCGGAAGCTGAATCGGAACTTACAGCCGGATACCATACTGAATATTCGGGGATGCATTTCGGTTTCTTCTATTTGGCTGAATACCTCAACTTGTTTATCGTAGCATCTGTTGCAGCCACAATCTTCCTTGGAGGATGGATGCCATTTCACGTGGTAGGTATGGATGGATTTAACACGATCATGGATTACATTCCGGGATTCATCTGGTTTTTTGGAAAAGCCTTTTTCGTAGTTTTCTTGCTTATGTGGATTAAGTGGACATTCCCCCGTTTACGTATCGACCAGATATTACAACTGGAATGGAAATACCTGGTACCCATCAGCTTATTCAACTTACTGTTAATGGTACTCATCGTTGTATTTGGATTACACTTTTAATTAATAGACAGATATGAACAGTTTTAATCAATATATATGCTCCCTGTTTGGCGGAATAAAAACCTTATTAATAGGTATGAAAACCACCATTACAGTGTTCTTCCGCAAGAAGACCACAGAGCAATACCCTGAAAACCGGGCTACCTTACAGATGTTCGACCGCTTCCGCGGAGCATTGGTGATGCCTCATGATGAGAATAACCAACATAAATGTGTGGCCTGTGGACTTTGCCAAATGGCTTGTCCAAATGATACGATCAACATTACTTCGGAAATGGTGACTGACGAGGAAGGTAAAAAAAGAAAAGTATTAGTAAACTATCAATATGATTTGGGAAGCTGCATTTTCTGCCAACTGTGTGTGAATGCATGTCCTCACGATGCCATTAAATTTGAGAATACTTTTGAATATGCTGTCTTTACCCGCAGCAAACTCGTTCAGAAACTTAATAATGAAGGTTCAACAGTCGTAAAAAAGTAAATGAATATGAATATAACACTTCAACAAGTAGCATTTTTCGCTGTGGCTATCTTCATCACCGTATTTTCAGTGATGACTGTGACCACTAGTAAGATTCTGCGTTCAGCCACTTATTTGCTGTTCGTTCTCTTCGGTACGGCAGCCATCTATTTTCTATTAGACTATACATTCCTTGGAGCTGTACAGTTAATGGTCTATGCAGGCGGTATCATCGTTCTGTATGTGTTCTCAATACTTCTTACCAGCTCAGATCAGAGCATGAATCAGAAGTTGAAAAAAAGTAAAATTATTGCCAGTTTAATTGCAGCGATTGCCGGAGCGGTCATCGTGCTTTTTATTATTATGACTCATCATTTTGTTCCCAGCGCCTCTACAGAGACTGATGAACTAGCCATGAAGACGATTGGCCGTGCATTGATGGGGAGTGACAAGTATCAATATTTACTGCCATTTGAGGCTATCAGTGTACTGTTGCTGGCTTGCATCATCGGAGGTTTATTAATCGCACGTAAAAGATAAAAGAGAATGGAAATACAAGTAGAATATTATTTAATAGTAAGCACCATCATGTTATTTGCAGGGATCTACGGATTCTTTAGCCGCAAAAACACACTGGCCATGCTTATTTCAGTAGAACTAATACTGAACGCAACGGATATTAACTTTGCCGTATTCAATCGCTATTTATTCCCTGCGCACTTGGAAGGTCACTTCTTTACACTCTTTGCCATCGGTATCGCAGCAGCCGAAACCGCAGTTGCCATTGCGATCATCATAAATATCTACCGCAATGTGCGGGATATTCAAGTAAAGAACCTCGAAGAAATGAAACATTAAAAAAGAGACATTATGGAATATACTATATTAATTATGCTGCTTCCGGTGCTAATGTTCCTTTTCTTAGGATTAGCAGGGCACAAGCTCAAACCGACTGTAGCAGGAATATGTGGAACAATATCGTTAGGTATTGTGGCAGTGCTATCATACGCTACTGCATGGAATTACTTTACAGCTCCGCGTGTAAACGGAGTGTTTGCGGCTGTTACTCCTTATAACATAGAATGGCTTCGCTTCACTGAACATCTTCATATCGATTTGGGTATCCTGCTGGATCCTATCTCTGTAATGATGTTGGTGGTGGTTTCCACTGTATCACTAATGGTACACATCTACAGTATGGGATACATGAAAGGGGAAAAAGGTTTTCAACGTTATTATGCGTTTCTTTCTCTTTTCACCTTCTCAATGTTGGGACTGGTAGTAGCTACCAACATTTTTCAAATGTACCTTTTCTGGGAGTTGGTAGGTGTTTCTTCTTACCTTCTTATTGGATTTTATTATAGCAAACCGTCCGCTGTTGCTGCTTCCAAGAAAGCATTTATCGTTACGCGTTTTGCCGATCTTGGTTTCCTCATTGGTATTTTAGTCCTTTCTTTCTTCAGCCAGACATTTAGTTTCACTGACCTGATGAACGGAACAGCCACTTCTTTACTTCAAAACGCCGCCGGACAAACATTCCTTGGAGGTAGCGTAATAGCATGGGGATTAGGATTAATGTTTATCGGTGGTGCCGGTAAAAGTGCCATGTTCCCGTTACATATTTGGTTACCGGATGCAATGGAAGGTCCAACTCCTGTATCTGCCTTAATCCATGCCGCAACAATGGTTGTAGCCGGAGTTTATCTCGTAGCTCGTATGTTTCCTTTATATATCGGTTACGCACCGGAAGTACTTACAGGAATCGCTTATGTAGGAGCCTTTACCGCTCTATTTGCTGCCACCATTGCTTGTGTGCAGACAGATATAAAACGGGTGCTTGCTTTCTCAACCATCTCTCAGATTGGTTTCATGATTGTGGCACTTGGTGTTTGTACAGGAATGGATGCCCATGAAGGTTTAGGTTACATGGCTTCTATGTTCCACTTGTTTACACATGCCATGTTCAAAGCCTTATTATTCTTAGGCGCCGGTTCTATCATTCATGCAGTTCATAGTAACGATATGAGCCACATGGGCGGTCTTCGCAAATACATGCCAATCACTCACATCACCTTCCTGATCGCATGTTTGGCTATCGCGGGTATTCCTCCTTTCTCGGGATTCTTTAGCAAGGATGAAATCCTGGCAGCTTGCTTCCACTTCAGCCCTGTCATTGGATGGGTAATGTGCTTTATTGCAGGTTTAACCGCATTCTATATGTTTCGCCTATACTACAATATATTCTGGGGTAAAGAAGCAAAACATGAACACACCCCTCATGAAGCTCCGCTGGTCATGACTTTTCCACTGATGTTTCTTGCCGCTGTTACATTAGTTGCCGGATTAATTCCGTTTGGTCACTTTGTGAGCAGTAACGGTGAACTTTATGATATTCATTTGGATACCGCCGTAGCTTCAGCCAGTGTATGTATTGCCGTGATTGCAATTGCGATCGCTACCTTATTCTATAGCAGAGCAGAACAACCGATCCCCGACAAGTTAGGGAAAACATTTCGCGGACTGCATACTGCGGCCAGCCATCGTTTCTATATTGACGAGGTATATATGTTCGTGACTCATAAAATTATTTTCCGTTGTGTCTCCACTCCTATTGCCTGGTTTGACCGGCATGTAGTAGATGGATTTATGAATTTCCTTGCATGGAGCACACAAGAAGCATCTTTCTCCATCCGCGGCTTCCAGTCCGGACGAATTCAGCAATACGCTTACGTATTCCTGGTCGGTGCATTGTTTATCATTGTGGCATTACTTCTATTTATCTAACTATAAAACAGAATAGATATGAATTTTTTATCATTATTCGTAATCATACCTTTCTTAATGATCGTTGGGCTATGGCTCAGCCGTAACATTAAGCAAATAAGGGGCGTGATGGTTGCAGGTTCTACACTATTGCTGATATTGGCAAGTGTACTTACCTACTTATATCTTGCTGAACGGGGAGCGGGCAATACTGCGGAAATGCTTTTCAGATCAGACCTTATGTGGTATGCGCCACTTAACATACAATATTCACTAGGAGTAGACGGAATTTCAGTAGCCATGTTGCTACTATCCGCCATCATCGTCTTTACAGGAACATTCGCTTCCTGGCAAATGGCTGTGCAAGTAAAAGAATATTTTCTATGGTTCTGCCTATTGTCATTGGGAGTTTTCGGATTCTTTATCACGATAGACCTCTTTACCATGTTCATGTTCTACGAAATCGCGTTGATCCCAATGTATTTACTCATCGGTGTATGGGGAAGCGGGAAGAAAGAATACGCAGCCATGAAGCTTACATTAATGTTGATGGGGGGTTCGGCCCTTCTATTGGCTGGTATTTTAGGAATCTATTTCAGCTCTGGTGCCACAAGTATGAACATCCTTGAAATAGCAAGACTACACAATATTCCTTTAAATTCTCAATTGATCTTTTTCCCGCTGACATTCTTAGGGTTTGGTGTGTTGGGTGCTTTGTTCCCTTTCCATACATGGTCTCCCGACGGTCATGCTTCAGCCCCTACGGCAGTATCTATGCTTCATGCCGGAGTATTAATGAAACTGGGAGGTTACGGATGTTTCCGTGTCGCCATGTATCTAATGCCTCAAGCTGCTCATGAGTTAGGTTGGATCTTCTTAATCCTGACTTCTATCAGTGTTATTTACGGCGCATTCAGTGCGATTGTTCAAACGGACCTAAAATATATCAATGCTTACTCTTCTGTAAGTCACTGTGGTTTGGTATTATTCGCCATCTTGATGATGAATCAAACAGCCACAACAGGAGCCGTGCTTCAGATGCTTTCACACGGTTTAATGACGGCCCTGTTCTTCGCCTTGATCGGTATGATCTATGGCCGGACACATACTCGTGACATCCGTGAACTAAGCGGTTTGATGAAAATCATGCCCTTCCTTTCTGTTTGTTATGTAATTGCCGGACTTGCCAACCTCGGCCTTCCCGGATTAAGCGGTTTTGTAGCCGAAATGAGCATCTTTGTTGGTTCATTCCAACACACAGATATGTTCCACCGTACATTAACCATCATAGCAACAACCTCTATTGTGATTACCGCAGTCTATATCCTTCGTTTAGTTGGAAAGATTCTTTATGGAGAAGTGCAGAACAAAGCACATCTGAAACTAACGGACGCTACCTGGGATGAAAGATTTTCTGTGATCTGTCTGATAGTAGCCGTTGCAGGAATTGGTATCGCTCCTCTGTGGATAAGTAATATGATAAGCAGTAGTGTGATGCCGGTAGTGAACGCTCTGAGCAATTTATAACGAATTAAAATCTAATGAAAATGGATTATAGTCAATTTCTATATATGAAAGAGGAGCTGTCGCTCATCGCTGTTATTGTTCTATTGCTTGTGTTCGACCTGATGGCAGGAGAAAAAGCACGCAAGCATTTCTCTTTAGTAGCTTGCATTCTTTTGGGCATTCATACAGTAATTAACCTGATACCCGCTACACCAACGGAAATGTTTGGTGGCATGTATTATTATACTCCTATGATGACCATTGTAAAAAGCATTCTCTCCATAGGAACGCTGATTGTGTTTATGCAAGCACATACTTGGCTGCAACGTGAGGATACAAACATTAAACAAGGCGAATTTTATGTACTTACACTCTCTACTCTATTGGGAATGTATTTCATGATTGGAGCCGGGAATTTCCTGATGTTTTTCATCGGTTTGGAAACCGCCTCTATCCCGATGGCAGCTCTGGTCGCCTTCGACAAATACAGACACAACTCCGCTGAAGCAGGTGCGAAATACATCCTTTCAGCCATGTTCTCTTCCGGACTATTATTGTTTGGTTTATCCATGATCTACGGTTCATGTGGTACACTTTACTTTAATGATATACCTGCTGCCTTAGAAGGAAACCCAATGCAAATAATGGCTTTCGTATTCTTCTTCACCGGCATGGGATTCAAAATATCCTTGGTACCTTTCCACTTATGGACAGCAGATGTGTACCAAGGTGCACCTACCAACGTAACTTCATATCTTTCTGTTATCTCTAAAGGATCAGCGGTATTTGTGCTACTAACAATTCTTACGAAAGTTTTTAGTCCAATGGTTGTAGAATGGCAGGCAGTACTTTACGGCATCATTGTTGTCACAATCACACTAGCCAATCTATTTGCTCTTCGTCAGCAGAACATGAAAAGATTCCTTGCATTCTCCTCGGTGTCACAAGCCGGTTATCTGATGCTTGGTGTAATTGGAGGATCAGCACTGGGCATGACTTCTTTGGTATACTACGTACTCGTTTATATGGTTGCCAACTTAGCTGCATTCGGTATTATTTCTATCATTGAACAACGAAGTGGAAAAATAGAAATGAATGACTACAATGGTTTGTATCAAACTAACCCGAAGCTTTCGTTCATCATGACCTTGGCCTTGTTCTCACTGGCAGGTATTCCTCCTTTCGCAGGATTCTTCAGTAAGTTTTTTATCTTTATGGCTGCCTTCAAAGGTGGTTTCCATTTATTAGTATTCATTGCATTAATCAACACAGTAATCTCTTTATATTACTATCTGTTAGTTGTAAAGGCAATGTATATCAACAAGAATGAAACTCCCATCGCAGCCTTTAAAAGTGACAATTATACCAAACTAAGTTTGGCAATCTGTTTAATCGGTATTGTAGGATTAGGATTGGCAAGTGTTGTATTCGACACCATTCACCTATTCAGTTATGGACTATAACTTATAAGAAACTTAACCCTTTCTATTGGTATAATTAAACGACGACACATTCTATATCTTGATCACTTTAATTCTTTTCCCTTAATGTCTCTATCTGACATTCCAATTTTCCTATTATTCTATTTAATTCTTGGATCTTTTTCTCTTGATTACTTATTATTTTATAGAGAACATCCTCCGATGTTATTTTCGATTTATTATAAGGTACTAAAGGTTCTTTGATTGAATTTGGTTCAGTCTCACCATTTAAGAACATTTCTCCCTTGCCCGTGAGCAACCAATCTCCATTAATTGAAAATACACATACAATATTCTGTAATGCAGTAGCTCCAACATTACTTCTCCCCTTTGATATTTCTGTTATCATTGATGTGCTCACTGATATTTGGGAGGCAAAATCCTTATAACCAGAAACAATACCTTTCTCATTGAGGCAACCATATACCTCCATAAAACGCTTTGATAGATCATTCATAGGATAAAAAAGTACAGAATATTGAAAATATATTTAATTTTATGTTGCATTTTACATAATACTGTATACCTTTGTAATATCTTAATATTTTAAGATGCGCCCAAATATACTAATAACATTTAATGGAACAAAGAATTAGTATGAAAAAAAAAGAAAAATACATTAAGCTGGATGCTGAAAAAAAAAGGCAAATTGCTAAAGAATTTAGAGTATCACTGCCAACCGTTTGTGCAGCCTTAAATTATGAAACCAATAGTGCCAAAGCTATTACACTACGTGCCGCTGCTATAAACCGCGGAGGAAAAGTGTTTGTGGAGGAAAATCAATCTAATAGCAATGAAATAACAAAATCTAATCCCAAATGAAATACTTAATAAGTAGAGCTGAATTCATTATTGGGAATGAAAGAAAGTCTATACGTTTTATCCTTAAAACTGATAATATTGAAAATACTCGTAAAGAACTTCATAAAACAATGCTTTGCGACAGAATACTATTCACATATAGTGAAATTATTAAATATAAAAGATGGGAAAAATAGGCTTTAAAATACCAGAAGTACTAAAATCCATCAATGAAAAAGAAGATAAAACGACATGACAAAGGGCAAAAAGAGTACAAAGGAATTATTTTCAGAAAGCTTAAGTAGTTATATTTATAAAGAATAATTATTTATATTTACAAATAAAAAAGCAGGCGGGTTTATTAACCTCGCTTACGAACGAATGAATCAGATTTTGTCTATTGTGGCACTTGTTATTATTATGATGATTTTCATATCCCTTCTTGTGGTGGTTTTTAGGGATATGAAAACGTACGGATAGGATAAGGTCCAAAAGGGTTGTATCAATACAGACACAACCCTCTTTAATTTTTTTCATCATTTAGAAACGTTCCATAATTTCCATACACATCCGCCCATTGTGGTACGGGCACTTCCAAAAGCCAGCTTTATCATCAAGCGTATTGATAGTTCCATCCGCTTTAATACTCCAATACCATTCCCCGTTTTTATAATCAATCAAATTCCTTTTTATAAAACGCCAACAGGATAGTGCCTGATCAAGCGCTTCATTCTGATGAAAATACTGATAAAAATTGATATACCCCACTACTGTTTCGGCTTGTACCCACCAATGACGATCACCATCTTCCTCACCATTCTCCAGGTTTTTTTCATAAATCATTCCTCCATCGAAACTAAAGCCTTCGCTTGCCGCTTTGACGATACAGGGAACGACCTCTTCTACCCTCTTTAGTAATTCTGCATCACCTAATACTAAAGCGGCTTCGTGAATGAGCCAAGAAGCTTCAATATCGTGTCCATAGGAGATCAGATGATCTTTACTATTCCAGTCTTCATCAAAAAAGAGCTTCAGATGATACGTATCTTTATTTATTATTTTGTTCAAAAAGAGACCTATCAAGTTCTCTAATTGCTTTTTGAGTTCTTCATTCTTCCACACCCGATAAAGGTTTGTGTAGGGTTCAAGAATGTGGAGATGCGTGTTCATAGTCTTCTTTTCATTCGCATCTTTTTCACTTAAACGCATATCTCCAATCTCTTTCCAATCCCGGGTAAACGCTTCCATATAACCATTCTTCTGTTCATCAAAACTATACTTCTCAATGGAATGGAAAATTTTTACAGCATACTCCAATGCTTCCTCATCACCCGTTGCCCGATGATACTCGCTTAACCCGTAAATAGCAAAGCCTAATGCATAAATCTGTTTCTTAGTGTCCAGTGGATTTCCTCTAAAATCGAGTGACCAATAGATGCCTCCCCACTCCTTATCATAGAATTTATCAATCAAGTAGCGTTTGGCCCGGATAGCCATTGCCCGATATTCCTCTTTTTTCAATAAGCGATAAGCAGAAGAAAAAGTCCACAAGATGCGGGCATTCAGTATTGCACCTTTTTCTGCTTCTGGTTTAAGTTGTTCCTTACCGGTTATTCGCCCAAAGAAGCCACCATTTATTTGATCCTGCATTTTATCTTCCCAATATGGAAGAATATTTTTTTGCAAAACCTCCTGAATTTCTATCTTCAATTCTTTCATCTTATTTATAATTTCTCTTTTACATTATTACGCCGTGCTTCAAGATCTTCAGTAATGACTTTTACTTTTTTCTCACTCAACGGATAGAAAGCAATAAAAATGACCGAAAGAACCGTGCCGATAGCCGGAAGGAAGCTTAGCATCATTTTGATTCCCATGATGGCTGTGTCCGATTGAATTACGTTTGCTTTAAATCCAAAGTAGGCCAATAACCAACCACTCAATGCACCTCCCAACGTCCATCCCAGTTTTTGGGACATGGAAGAAGAAGAGAATATTAATCCGGTAGCCCGGCGACCACATTTTAATTCAGAGTAATCGGCAATATCCGCATACATAGACCATAGAAGTGGAAAGATAATGCCCGCGCATACACTAATCATAGCCTGAAAGACAAAGATGAGCACCAATTGTCCAGGGGTAAGCCAGAAGAAGAGAATACTTAAAACAGTAGCCATAGACATAGCTGCCATATAGGTATTTTTCTTTCCTATGTGGTTTGCCACAGGAGCGGCCAATGCCACTCCCACCATATTAGAAGCTTGTCCCAACGCCAGATAGAGAGAGGTCCAAGTAATGGTTACTCCCAATGAGGCGATCTTGAGGGTACTCTCCTCCAAGATGTAATATTTAAAATAATAGATGGTTGCTCCGTCACGGATAGAGTTAAAAATTAACGCGGCAATGCCTGCTCCCAATAAGATCCACCAAGGACGATTCTTCCACAAATCTAGCAAGTCTTCTTTCAACGTACTTTTTTCCTCTGACTTAATTGGTTTTACCCGTTCTCTGGTCAAGGCAAAACAGCTCCAAAATAAAAGCACGCACATTACCGCAATCACTGTTACTCCGTATTGCCATCCTTGTTGGGGATTCACCGTCTCACCTATCTTTGAGAAAAACTCCACCAAAGGTTCAATGAGCAACAAGGCAATAAAACTGCCCAGATAGGCAAAAAACATACGATAAGAAGACAACGTGGTCCGTTCTTTTGGATTAGGGGTCATCACTCCGAGCAATGAAGCATAAGGCACATTGATAGCGGAATAAACCATCATCATCAGTGTATAAGTGATATACGCATAAACCAGCTTCCATTCCACGCTAAAATCCGGCGTTACAAAGGTCATTACCCCAACCAAACCAAAAGGGACAGCCACATAAAGCAAATAAGGACGAAACTTTCCCCAACGGGACTCAGTTCGGTCGGCAATCACTCCAATTACCGGATCAAGAAAAGAGTCCCATATACGGGTAACCAAAAACATGGTTCCAACCGCTGCCGGAGCTAAGCCAAATACATCCGTATAAAAATAAAGAAGGTACATCCCAAAGATCTTCCAAAACATGGAGGAAGCCATATCTCCAAAGCCATAACCTATTTTCTCTGTAAATTTTATCATGATATTATTTGTTGGCGAGCTGACTGAGATTCTTTTCAATTTGTCTCTTTAATGTCTCCACAGATGCGGAGGAAGTGAACCCATCTTCAGGAGTATTCATGCAATAATCCACTAACTTATCAATAGTCGAAGTGGCCACATGCATGCGAGTATCCGAAGATGCGTAATAGATATACACCTTTCCGTCTTCATCGGCAATCCATCCGTTAGTAAATAATACATTGGGCACATCCCCAATCCGTTCTTCTCCTTCGGGAGCCATGAAATATCCGGCAGGAGAGGCTATTAACTTCGTAGGATCTTCTAAAGAAGTCATATACATATAGAGCACATAACGCAAACCAGCTGCGCAACCTCTTACTCCGTGAGCTAGATGAAGCCAGCCTTCAGGCGTTTTAATGGGGTGAGGTCCTTCCCCATTCTTTACCTCCTTTATGGTATGATAATAACGGCGATCAATAATTTTCTCCTCTTTTACCACCGCATTTGTTATATCATCAATCAATGCCCAGCCGATACCTCCACCACTTCCAGCATCAATAAAGCCATCCTGTGGACGAGTATAAAGAGCATATTTCCCATTCACAAATTCAGGATGAAGTACCACATTACGTTGCTGACTCTTTGCTTTTAAGTCCGGTAAACGTTCCCAATTCATAAAATCCTTGGTCCGGGCAATGCCAGCTGTAGCTGTAGCTGTGGATAGATCTCCTTTAGGCGCATTCGGATCGAGACGTTCGGCACAAAAGATGCCATAGATCCATCCATCCTCGTGAGCCGTAAGGCGCATGTCATAAATGTTGGTCGCAGGATCTTTCGTATCCGGCATACTAATAGGATAATCCCAAAAACGGAACTGATCTATTCCATTAGGACTCTCAGCCACAGCAAAGAAAGACTTCCGATCAATTCCCTCCACCCGTGCCACGAGAATATATTTATCGTTCCACTTGATTGCTCCTGAATTTAAGACTCCATTCATCCCAATACGCTCCATCAAGTAAGGATTTGTCTGCTCATTCAAGTCATATCTCCAGATAACAGGTGTATGTGCTGCTGTTAAAATAGGATATTTATAGCGAGTAAACAGAGCATCTTCACCTTCTATTGGTTCATTTTTTCGAGATAACAATGCTTCGTAGTCTGTAAATAGTTTTGCGATTTTATTTTTAAACTGATTCATGATTAAAGTGGTTTTATACATCATTCATTATTTAGGTTGTCTAGTCTATTTATATAAGCCTCTGAGATCTTTGCAAAATAAGGTCTTTGATTGGTAAAAAAACGATATAAAATTCTTCTCCGATGCTTGTCCCGGATAAGGAGCAAAGAAATGATTAGGGCGTTCGCGGGCATTGCGCCACACTAATACATAGATTACCGGATACTGATCTAGCAATGGGAAAAGCACCTCCGTCCACCAAGTATCCATAGGCAAAGCTTCCAAACCCGTCTCTGTCACAGCAATCGGTTTATGATGTTCCTTTCCCAATCGAGTAAGATAGGTAAGCACTGTGGTCATATTCTTTTTATATGCATCCACTCCTTTCACACCATCAGACTGATAACAATCAAAGCCCAATAAATCCACATATTCATCTCCTGGATAGCGTTCCATATATTCTTCTTTTGTACCTTCACCTCCGTGTGAATAGGCATAAAGAAGATTATTAACGCCCTGTGAACGCAAGTAATCATGAGTCATTTGCCACAAATCTTTATATTGCTGAGGTGTACAATGAGACTTCCCCCACCAAAACCAGTTGCCTGTATGTTCGTGCCACGGACGAAATAGTACGGGTACTTTTTCCCCACTGGCGGTCGTCAATGAATTGAAAAAAGTAGCCAGCCTATCGAGCCAAGTAAGAAAGAGTTTATGATTTACTCCACCTGGAAGAATAGAGGTGACTACACTGTCATTTTTCACATCCCAAGCATCCCCCCCGGTAAGCGGATTATTGAGATGCCAGCTAACAGTATTCAATCCACCCCGAAGATATTGCGCAATAATACCCTTACGAATTCTATCGAACGAAACCTTATCCAGACTTTCATCATTGCCTAGTTCGATGTGTCCCACATCCCATCCGCACACAGCAGGATAGTCTCCACAGACACTTTTCACATCTGAACGATCCTGATCTCCCTCCCATCCAATGCCGTAAACAGTGGCATCCTGATGGCCAAACATAAATCCTTTTGCAGGTGTTTTCTTAAAATTCTTCAATAAATGTTCGGTTTCCACCGTCCGCAAAGGTTGAGACGCTACCGTTTCAGTTACATTCTTGACCGAACCACACGACACCAGGCCGGCTATAAAAAAAGCTCCGGCAGCTATATTTTTAATTTTATCCATCATCCTTTTTAAATTATATTTTACCCAAAAGATCTTTTCATCGACCTGCGCAGGTCGACTAAAAAATCCCCTATCTAATCCAAAAACTCTCCTTTAGTAACGCACTATCTTCCGAAGAAGATCCCACCATCACTATAAATTCTCCCGGTTCTACCTGCCATTTCATTTTCTGATCATAGAAAGCCAACTTATCAGAAGTAATGGTGAAATTCACCACTTTGCTCTCTCCGGCTTTCAAAGCCACACGGGCAAAGTCTTTCAACTCCTTTACGGGACGAGTCACACAACTAAACTTATCGCGAATGTAAAGCTGAACAATCTCCACTCCATCACGACTGCCGGAATTAGTCACCTTGACACTTACATTTACATTACCACCTACCCCTGTCTCTGTTTTATCAAGCTTCAAATTCTCATATTTATAAGTAGTGTAAGACAGCCCGAATCCGAACGGATAAAGCGGAGTACTTGGCTTCACCACATACGGATGAAAATATTGCGATGGTTTATGATTATAGATCATTTGCAATTGACCCACACTGCGAGGTATCGTTATTGGCAATTTAGCAGTTGGATTTACCTTTCCATAAAGAATCTCCGCCACAGCCTGACCACCATACATTCCTGGTGCCCATGCTTCCACAATAGCCGGAAGATGTTCGGCTGCCCATTCCACGCCAAGAGGACGACCATTCACTAAGATAAGGATAGTTGGCTTACCAGAAGCAGCTACTTTCTTAATCAATTCATTCTGCAGACCAACCAAATCAATATCCGATCGATCTGTATCCTCTCCATCGGTACGTTCCGTCCATCGGAAACGCATCATTTATTCTCCCGCCACCACAATGTTGAGATCAGCATCCCTAGCCTTTGCCACGGCCTCATCCACCTTTGCTTGATCCATGTTGCGGGGATCCCATCCCTGATCCACAAAATCAAAATCAGTTTGAGGAGCAATCATTCTCAATCCCTGAAGGATGGTTGTTACATTCTCTTTTTTCTGAACAGCACTCCAATCACCCAATATATTCATATCATTGGCGTTGATTCCAGTCACCAACACGTGTTTATATTTATCTGCTGAAAGAGGAAGCACACCGTTGTTCTTTAATAAAACAATACTATTGCGGGCAGCCTCAAGAGCGGTAGCACGATGTTCTTCACTTAGACGTATTTTCATGCTCTGTTTTTCATCGGCAAAGGGTTGTTCAAAAAGTCCTAAACGGAACTTTATATCCAGAATGCGACGCACAGATTCATTGATTCGGGACTCAGGAATACGTCCTTCTTTGACTAACTCAACTACATATTCATTCCATTTAATGCCATGCATATGCATATCCATACCAGCCATAATACTTTGATAGAAAGCTTCTTTTATATTCTCCGCTGTAGCATGCAAATCACTAATATGTTCAATATCCATCCAGTCACTTACCACAAATCCGGGGAACTTCCATTCTTTACGAAGGATGTCCTCCATTAGCCATTCATTACTGTGACAAGGTACTCCATTCAATTCATTGTGTGCCGTCATTAAAGACATTGCCCCAGCCTCAACACCTGCCTTGAAAGGAGGAAAAAAGACTTCCCGAAGAGTCCGTTCGGACAAATCAGCAGGCGAACCGTTTGTCCCGTTGATGGGTTCACTTCCGCCTACAAAATGTTTAATGCAAGCCAGCACATCTTCCTTGCTATCCAAATTTCCCTGATAGCCTTTTACAGACTCAATACCCATTAACGAAACCAGATAAGGATCTTCTCCGTAGGTTTCCCCTACTCTCCCCCAACGTGGATCACGGGCAACCTCCACATTCGGGTTAAATGTCCAGTGCATATTCATAGCGCGCATCTCCTTTGCCGTCTGACGGGCAATCTTATACGCCATTGCCAGATCAAAAGAAGAAGCCAAACCAATATTAGTTGGATAAACCGTGTTATCGGGTGCATTTGCATTTCCATGAATCGCATCAATACCAAAGATAATAGGAATCTGTAATCTGTTTTTCATTGCCAACGATTGCAGGTAATTAGCCTCTTTCAATGTCAACACATGCAGGAAAGAACCAATCTTACCCGTCTCTGTCCACTTCACAATATCCTCTGTAGTAGTACCAGGATAGAAAGCATTGGCCGTATTAGTCTTTAATTGTTCCTCAGTCAGTGAAGCCTGAGCAGCCTTAATATGTTCAATTCCGACAAACTGGTTCATTTGCCCCACCTTTTCCTCCAAAGTCATTCGTTGGAGCAGATCCTCCACGCGGTCTTTCACAGGAGCCGAAGCATCCTTATAAATCTCTTTCTTTCCGGTAGCCCCAGAGCTCACCAAACTTGTTAATGCCATTGCGATTAAAATATTTTTCATGGGTTACAATCAATTTCAATATTATATATTATCACTATACAAAAGTAGATCAGATAAACAGACCAAACAAATACAATTTTATCTAAAGATAGTATTATTTCAAATCAGGCATCTGATCACGGGTGATTACAAGAGAATTTGTCATTACTTTTTTCCAATAAACTGCTCCATTGATATTGTCACTTTCCGTATATGTGCCATACCATGGCATAAACCAAGACCACATATCCCCACTTGTATACATTTTAGTTGGATCAGGAATTCCACCACATTCAGACAAAGTTACAATTTTATTATTGCACACCTTAACAATATTATTGAATTCATTAAGCTGTGAACTGTGAATATCTGTGCTTGGATAAATATCACGACCAACAATATCTACATAATTATCGCCAGGATAGAAATTGGAATCACCAGTTTGTGTAGTCCAGACCCAGATCAAATTATTAAGACCTTTATTTTGGAAATAATCAAACATATAAATCCAAAGTTTTTTGTAGGCAGCAGCACCGTCAGCTCCCCACCAGAACCAAGCTGATCCCCCTGAATAAGCGTAAATATTACCGGCGCCTTCATGTAATGGTCTCCAAATAACTGGAATTCCTTTTTTTTGAAGCAAACCCAGATAACCGGCAACCTTTTCCAGATCAGCTTTAACAACAATATTTTCCCATGAACCTTCAACCGTTGCATTCGAAGCCTTGAATATCGTTTCGGACGGTGAGTATGTGTATTCAGAAGAGCTTTCACTCTTCGGCACATTCCAATGCCACATCGCAGCTACCAAACCATTATTATTCCACCAGTCTTCTAAATCTGCAATATTTGAATAATCAATCCAATTGGCTGGAGAATACATCAAATGAATATAATCAATGCAAGTAATGGCCGGCCATTTACCCGTCTGATTGTACACCCATTTAGCTTCATCGGTATTGTTATTTACATTAGCCATTGTTCCTGAAATTACTTTTGAGCCAAAATTCTGTTTCAGAAAATTATATACCTTAACAGCTTGAGACGAAGGATTAGGAGTGCATAAAGAAGATGCTATTAAAAAATTTGATGCATCAAAGCCACTATTTCCTAATACGGTTGTAAAACTGAAACTATAAGTAAAAGCCAAATTACCAGCCTCATCCTTAATAGAAGGTGATGCTATTTTAACTTCATATTTAGTGTTAGCCTCCAAAGAATAATCTATGGTTAATGTTTTGCCTGAAATTTTTGGAACAACTTTAGTTCCGTTAACGGTAATATTCATATCACTAGCCATGTAAATATTCTCACTATAAATTACTGATAAAACAGTACTTAAAGATACATCAGTTGCTCCATCGGCAGGCAATGTTTCAATCACTTCCGGCGCTGTTTCATCAGTTATAACAGGTTCGTCTTTACCAGAAGATCCACCACAAGCCATCAAAAACCAAAGGCTAAATATTACAAATAAAATATTTCTCATAAAATATAAAATAGTAAGTATGATAGGCTTTAAGACCTGCCATACTATCACTATCACTTAAAAATCTTTTTTCTCGATACGAAAGTCAGCAAAATTATGCTCAACTTCCCAGTCACCACTAGGCTGAAAAATAAAATAAAAATTAATCCATCCTGTTGCCATACCACCTGTAGCAACCTTTGACAACGGGATTTCAATAGTTTTCCATTTTCCATAAGTATTGAAACTAATATCAGAAGATGGATTCCAAACATACCAACCGCTGTTCAACTGGAAAATATAACCAGCTGAAGAATCATAAAATGGATAACCAGAAGCTGAATTAACCTCAAACTTAAAATAGTATTTATCTGGATTGTTAACTACATCCTCATTATCAAGATTAAAACCACCGCAAGGGAGGTTATTCCAAGACCAAGAACTGAAACTACCCTTTACACGTATATATGATCCATACAAGGGATCCGGTCCATTATCACCTGAGCCATCTGTAATATAATCCGTTCCAGCCCACATTCCGTATTGACTATAATTAGCCAAATCCGGCCATACCAGAGTTTGAACTTGACGATAAGGAATATCCTTTGTTGTTTTGACATTACCAGTTGCAGTATAGTTGAATGAGAGAACTGAATTATCCGGGGCATTCTTCGGGATAATAATAGACATATAATCCGTAGTTAACGAATCAATAGTAATATTCTGACCATTCAATGTAATAGTTCCAGTACCAGAACCATCTTTCGTAAAGCCATACAAATCAAAGTAACCACCATTAACTTGAACGGTATCGCCTGGTAATGCAAATTCATTGAACAAACCATTAACTTCCAAATCAGGAGTATTTACAGTAAAGCCATAAATAGTTTCCCCTAATTCAGTCGTATAAACCATTTTATTTGTAACCTCACCTGGAGCCACACGTGGAATCTGCAAATAGGCATCTTTAGCTTTTGCATAAATTCCTTTTAATGGGACTTCCACATCATTAAGCATGACCTTCTTCACATTGCTCAAGTTATTACCCTTAATATGAAGTATTTCCTGTAAGTTGCCTTCTATCAACGGAGTAATACAAGCGGTATCAACAACATCATAAATAGCCGAAATCACCGGAGTACCTGTAGAGGTTGTACCATCATCATAACCATCATTATACGTTACGATGTCCTGGCAGGATGCAAATGTCAGCACAGCCAACACTATAAATCCAATTGTCTTTATATTTAATAATTTCATAATGCTCATTTTAAAAAATTCAACATTTAAACTCCTAAGGATTAATTCCACCCTGGATTATTTGATGTAATAGACTTATTTGTATTAACTTCAGCAGTTGGTATCTGATAGAGTAAATTCTTTTCGCCACGTGTCTTATAAATGCCAGACTCATCATAACCGCCAATTGCATTCATTGCTTGTAAATAAACGCCCCAGCGAATCAAATCCCAACGGCGGTCACCTTCACAAGCCAATTCCTTAGCTCGTTCTTCAAAAATAGCTGAACGAATGGCCACTTGAGATGTTAAAGCTCCATCTCCAGTCATACTAGCCAAATTAGCATTAGAACGAGTGCGTATCAGATTCATTTCATCAATAGCAGTCTGGGAATTACCCAATTCATTCTCAGCTTCAGCATAAATCAAAATCACATCCGCATAACGAAGAAACGGCCACTGAGCATCTTGATCTTGAGTCGTATTATCTGTTACATCTGAATACTTAGTAGTGAAAGCGATACATTCATAACCAATATTGTAATAGTACCCAATACCATCATTATAAGGAAAGACTGGATCAGCCACCTTATTGCCATTTGCATCATAACCTGTAGCCTTCAAAGTATATTCCGCATTTTTCGGATAATAGAAACCACCGTTATAATCTTCCTGACCTTCATTTATCCAACGATGCTGAACGCCATTAACAATACGATAATCCTTTGAATCAAACAGGCAATACCAATGATAACGATTACCCAACCAGTGACCTGTTGTAATTCTACCAGCAGCATTAAAAACACCATTATAGTATAAACCTACACCCATGTGATAAGTGTTATTATTTGAGATTGTCTGGATAGAGAACATAAACTCAGAATCATTACTATGGCTTTTGCTCCATAATTCGTTATAAGGCAACAATTCATAAATTCCATAATCACCGTCCATTATAGCCTTAGCCCATTTGGCAGCATTCTCATAACATGAATCAGTATTAAATTCCCCATAACCGGCAACAACGTCTTTTGTAAATGTTTTGGAAACAGGTAAAGTCAAAGTAGTCTCATCACCGTTAGTTGAAGTCGCAGCACCGGTACGAATAGTCATCTGGGCACCATTCAAAGAGCCGGAACCCATTGTTGCATAAACCTTAGCCAACAAACCAGCAGCAGAACCAGCACAAACATGACCTGTCTGATAATTTGCATTATCTCTTTTGTACATCATAGATGCACCATCCTCTAATAATTTAATAATCTCAGCATAGACTGTAGGTATAGACTGACGAGGTTGATTCTGATTAGCGCCATCACTAATGGTTGTATCCCACAAAGGAATCTCACCGTAAGCTCTTGTCAACAGGAAATAAGCAAAAGCTTTCTGGAAATAAAGTTCACCCAAAGCATTTTGCTGATAATCTTCAGAGCAATTACTCATAGCCTTGATATACTTGATTGCCAGATTTGCACGCTCTATTAAACCATATAAACCTTCCCACATAGCATCACACTCAGAGCTTGTGTCTTGGAAGTTCCCGGCACCTAGATAAGACATTGACCAATCAGGACCAGTCGTGTAATCGCAATCCTTTTCCAAAACAAGTGGAAATTGGTTATACAAGAACATTGTATTAAGCCACTTGTTATAAACACCTGTTACCCAAATATCAATAGCATCATTGGAATCTCCAACCTGATCAGGACCAATGAAACTTTGAGGTTCTTCCTTTAAATAGTCGCTACAAGAAGTAAAAGATATACACCCTGCCAATAAAAGGAATGCTGTTATATATAATTTTCTAAATTTCATATTTTTAAAATTAATCGGTTAATTAAAAATCTAACTTGAAACCTAAAGAGAATGTGCGTGCACTCGGATAAGAATAAATATCTACCCCCTTACGAGATGAATCTGTACTAAACGCATTAACATCAGGATCAAACCAACTATAATTTGTAATAGTGAACAAGTTAGTTGCAGTTAAATAGATATTAATTGCATCAACGCCTTTAAATTTAGGTTTCCAAGTATAACCCAAATTGACAGTCTTCAATTTCAAATACGAACCATTCTCAACATAACGATCAGAAATCAACATCGTGCGATCATATGTTGATATTGCTTTCGGCCATTTTGCATTGGCAGCGTTATCTTCAGTCCAACGGTTTTCATAAGCAAAGACTGGAATATTGCCAACATTAGCCATTTTAACATCCATCAAATTACCATTAAAAATATCGTTACCCTGACTACCCTGGAAGAAGAAACTGAAATTAAAATTTTTATAAGTGAAATTATTTGTAATGCCATAAATAAAATCAGGATTGGTATCACCAATGATAGTACGGTCAGCTGTTGTAATTTCATTATCACCGTTCAAATCACGATACTTAATTTCACCTATCTTAGTCTTAACAACAGCTTCAGAAGCATTTGCGTACTTTTTTACTGCTCTAACTTCAGCCTCATTATCATAATATCCATCCTCAACATAACCATATATAGCTCCAATTGGGCATCCATTACGCTGAATAAATACATCATCAGCAGAATACCACAAAGAATTTGCATATTGATCAGCAGACAAACCACCAATCCTATTCTTATTAAATGACATATTCGCACTGATGTCCCAGTGGAATG
>JAATGU010000037.1 GCA_015654535.1 Bacteroidales bacterium | reverse complement strand
TTGGTTTTTTTAGAATTTTTTTTGTTAGAAATATCTGAATGTATTTTTTCTGAGCTTTCTGAATGTCACCTCCGTGTAAAGTAATAATAACTGGGATATTGCTTTTCATTTTTTTTAAGAGGAATAAACCAGCAAGTCCATAATGAATGTGAATTAGATCATATTTTTTTTGTGAAAGTATAGAATGAATTTTTATAATAGATTTGATATAGTTCCACTTATGCTTTCTTCCATCTATATAATAAATATCGTATTCAATGGGGTAACATTTTTTTATTGCCTCTATTTGTTCTTTAATAAATATACCATAATATGGAGATTCCTTATCAGGAAACATATTTGTAACATATAATATTCTCATTATCTTTATTTTGCTTGTTTAAGAATCTTCTTTTATATCTGCCTTCGCAAAGATAAATTAAAAAAATATATTCGCATCGTTTTGTTTTATAATAGTAGCGAAATTTTTCTGAATTTCCTAAAAAAAGCTATAGTGTGAGGGTGTGCTATATATGAGTCCAGTCAATATTTTTATGGAATTAGCAGAAGTTCTCTTATATTTTTTTTCCCGTTATTATTTGGAAGTATTTTAAACATATTTTAATCAAAGGAATAAACAAAATTAAAATAAATACTGAAGTCAACAAGTCTTCAAATAGACCATGATATAGCATAATATGTCGTAAGTAAGGTCTTACAAATATATGGAATCCCAAAATAAAAATTGTTTCAGAAGAGATAAATGTATGATTTTTATTTATATTAAACTTCTATTAAAGTAAATGTCAAATTTAGGATTCCCGCTGTTTCTGATTGTAACGACTCAGCACCTTCTTAATAAAGATCAATCAACGGATAGTATAGCTTCAGGATAAAAATTCTCCTAGAATTGGGCAGAGAGTTGAAAAGTACCATAGTCGCTGATGGAAAAGGTATAGCCATTTTTCAAGGCTTTTTCTATTACGCTGAATATATTGGCTATAACTATCTCTATTTCTGATTGGCGTAATACATATTCTGCCAATGATTTGGTATTCAACTGCTCTTTACTTTTTACATTGGGTGAACGCCGCTTTTTTATTGATTCCGCTACTCAAATTATCGTTTATCTCTTTAAATTTATAGGGTATGCTCATACTAATTATTGTTTTTATCAGGTGATCTTAACGCAAACATGTACAAGTTTTATGCCAATCATGTACATGTTTGGATATAAACATATACATGATTGAGTTGATTATTCATTTCTGCTTTATTAATTTGTTTGCTCTTGTGAGCTATATAGTGGTGTACATGGTGTACTTAAAAAGACTCTTTTAGCTTTCTGGAAATGAAATTTCAAAAATTCTGCAATTTGCAGTTTTTTTGAAATTTGATTTCGTAAAATAAAAAAAAACTATTTAAGTACACCATGTACACCACTATCCCTTAACGAGACTTCGTATTATGTTATCTATCTGTACTTTATAAATTTTAAGTTTTAGTGATCTCAGCTTCCATCCTAACTTCATTATCATCTTTGGGCTAATCAACCGAAAGATAAAAACTTTTCTTGTGTAGTCTTTCAGAATATCCGGATGATTGATGTTAAATAAGTGAGTTACGAGGAAGTGGATATTTGTTTTTGATTCATAATTTAATCTATATTCTTTCACAATCCATCAAAATTATTTAAATTTGCTTCCTAAATAGTGTGATGTTTATGAAACAACAAACAAAATATTCACGTTTCCTTAAATCATTGATAATATTGGGTGATTATTTAGTTCTCAATGTTATTTTTTTTATTGTTTTTTTTCTTTTTAAATCTTATTTGAGAGAGGATGTAATAGCTGAATTCTATCCGTTATTGACTGCTCTCAATGTTTGCTATATCCCTGGTATATTGATCTTTGGAGTTACGCTTCATTTCAGAGTAGTATATGCAGATAAGATTGTGCAGAATGTTTTTTATATAGTTTTGCTTCATTTTGTACTTTTTACAGCAGCTCTTACTTTTTTAAAGATTGATGAAGTATCCAGGGCATTTATTGTTTCATTCTATTCTATTTTATTTATTGCATTGGCTATTTGGCGGGTTTTAGTACGTTTTGGTATAAAGTTGTATCGTAAAAAAGGATTTAATTTTAAATTAGTCGTTATTATCGGAGCAGGAAAGAATGGGCATGCGCTTTATAGAGAAATGATGGATGATCCTGGTTATGGTTTCCGAATTATCGGTTTTTTTGAAGATAACCCGATAAATATACCTTCAGATTCCAAATTATTGGGAAGTACGGCTGATATTGAAACTTTTCTTCTTAAGAATGAAGTGGATGAGGTATATTGTACATTACCTGAGTCCGCTGAAAAGACAATTGTTCGTTCACTTAATTTCTGTGAGAATAATATGATCCGTTTTTATATTGTTCCCGAATTTAGAAGGTATGTAAAAAAGCAGATGGAACTGAATGTGTTAGGTAACATGCCGGTTCTTTCTTTGCGGGATGAGCCTTTGCAATATCCTTTGAATCGTCTGTTAAAAAGGACCTTTGATCTATTCTTTTCTATTTTGTTTCTTTGTACTTTATTTCCTATTATATTTATTGTGGTGGCATTTGGTATCAAAATGTCTTCACATGGTCCTATATTTTTTAAACAACGGCGTACAGGAGAACGAGGACGTGTATTCAACTGTTACAAATTCCGCACTATGAAAGTGAATAAAGAAGCTGATTTTAGACAAGCTACGAAGCATGATCCAAGGACGACGCGGGTTGGAGAATTCTTGCGTAAGAGTAGTATTGATGAACTACCTCAGATGTTAAATGTTTTGAGAGGGGAGATGTCTATAGTTGGACCGCGGCCTCACATGCTGAAGCATACAAAACAATACACTGAATTAATAGATAAATATATGTTGCGCCATCTTGTAAAACCCGGTATTACCGGATGGGCCCAAGTGAGAGGATTCCGGGGAGAGACTAAGGAACTTTCTCAAATGGAGGGCCGAGTGGAAAGGGATGTTTGGTATGTGGAACATTGGTCGTTCTTTTTAGATATAAAAATTATTTATGTTACTATTGTCAACATGTTTCGTGGTGAGAAAAATGCTTATTAAATTAATGAAATTCCCTTTCTTGTTACTCTGTTTGCTTCCTCAAATATTGGTTGCACAATCCTCTTTTCAATCCTTTGCAGAATTTGGAACTACAGTACATACCGGAGATCACACTCCTTTGTGGCAAGCAAGTAATCAACATGGACTTTCTTCGCTTGATAACAATGCTTATATGCGTGGAGGAACATTTTATACAGATACTTGCAAAGATTGGAAGTTTAAAGCTGGATTGGATTTAGCTGTAGCGACAGGGTTTACTTCCACCTTTGTGGTGCAGCAGGCTTATACGGATATACGTTATCGATGGATGGGGCTATTTATCGGCAGTAAAGAATTTGATTCTGAATTATTAAATCAACAGTTAAGTAGCGGAGGATTGACATGGAGTGGAAATGCCAGACCTATACCTCAAGTTAAAGTTGGTATCTTAGATTATGTAAAGCTTGCTTCATGGGTACAATTTAAAGCAGAAATGTCTTATGGAAAATGGACGGATAATAATTATCAAAAGGATAAAGTTGGTTTGAATTATTGGTATACTAAAGATATTCTCTATCACCATAAAAGTTTCTTTTTTCGATTTAATAATCCTGTTTCTCATTGGCAGTTTGATTTAGGAATGAGACTAGATGCTCAGTTTGGAGGTTATAAATCTGGTGGAGGGGATGCTGGGAATTTAGGGAATAGTTTAAAGGATTTTTGGCGTGTGCTTTTTCCACAAGGTGGCAGTGAATCTGGTCCTGAAGGGCAAAGGTATTATCAGGGAAATTCTGTGGGTAGTGAGCATTTTAAATTGACTTATAAGCAGAATATTTATGATATTAGTGTATATTTGGAGAACTATTATGATGATTTTTCCGGTATGGGTAAAAGGAATGGATTGGATGGATTATGGGGATTGGAATATAAATCCAAAAATAAACAGATAATCAATGGATTAGTTTTGGAATATTATCAAACGACGAATCAAAGCGGTCCATTGCATGGTTTGGATAATTCCATTGTAAGTAAAACCGGTGGAGCAGATGATTATTATAATAATTTTTGGTACCCCGGATGGGTACATTGGGGAATGACAATGGCTAATCCGCTTATTGCTTCTCCTATTTATAATAAGGATGGGGATATGGCATTTAAGTATAATCGTGTAAAAGCTGTCCATCTTGGATGGAGTGGAGATATTGTTAATGATCTTTCTTATCGGGCAAAAATTTCTTATAATCAGACATGGGGAACACCTTTTAAGCCGATTCCTGATATTTTGGAGAACTTTTCTGCTTTTGCAGAGTTTAACTATTATCCACATCAATTTGCTGGATGGAATTTTATTCTTTCCGGAGCTTTTGATACTGGAAATATATATGGAGATAATTGGGGGTTACAACTTAAGATTAGAAAACATTTTTAAATAGAGATATGAATTATACGCAAACAGAAATTGATGGAGTTTGGGTGCTTGAACCTAAAGTTTTTACTGATGAACGGGGGTATTTTATGGAAGCTTTTAAAAAAGAAGAATTTGAGAAACAGATTGGCGCAGTGAACTTTATTCAGGACAATGAATCGAAATCCTGCTTTGGTGTTCTTCGAGGCTTACATTATCAAAAAGGAGAGTATAGTCAGGCAAAACTTGTTCGAGTAATTAAAGGTAAAGTTCTTGATGTTGCTGTGGATCTGCGTCAATCTTCGCCCACCTTTGGTAAATATGTCAGTGTGGAACTTAGTGAAGATAATAAACGTCAGTTCTTTATTCCCAGAGGATTTGCTCATGGATTTTTGGTGATGAGTGAAGAGGCCATTTTTACTTATAAAGTGGATAATGTATATGCGCAACAAGCTGAAGCATCGATAATATATAATGATAAAGATATTCATATTGATTGGCCTATTGCTGAAGAGCAAACTATTATGTCGGCCAAAGACCGTATGGCAGTAAGTTTTAAAGATGCGGAAGTTTATAAATAGAATACAATAGATATGAAAATAGCAATTGTTGGGACCGGTTATGTTGGTTTGGTAACAGGCACATGTTTTGCCGAAATAGGAGTTGACGTCACTTGTGTGGATGTGGATCAAAAGAAAATAGAAAGTCTAAAGAATGGGATTATTCCTATCTATGAACCAGGACTTGAAGAAATGGTGGTGCGCAATGCCAAAGAAAAGAGACTAAAGTTTACCACTTCTTTGGAAAGTTGTCTCGACGATGTTGATGTTGTTTTTAGTGCTGTGGGAACTCCGCCGGATGAAGATGGAAGTGCTGACCTGCATTATGTACTGGAAGTAGCTAGAACCATTGGAAAAAATATGAAAAGATATGTACTGGTGGTTACTAAAAGTACTGTTCCGGTAGGTACTGCAAAGAAAGTTAGGGCTGCTATCCAAGATGAATTAGATAAACGCAAATTTCAGATTGAATTTGATGTGGCTTCCAATCCTGAATTCCTAAAAGAAGGGAGTGCAATTAGTGATTTTATGAGTCCGGATAGAGTAGTTGTCGGAGTAGAGTCTGAACGCGCAGAGAAGGTGATGAGTAAACTCTATAAGCCCTTTTTGTTGAATAACTTCAGAGTTATTTTTATGGATATTTCATCAGCTGAAATGACTAAATATGCGGCGAACTCCATGTTGGCTACTCGCATTAGTTTCATGAATGATATCGCCAATCTATGCGAATTAGTTGGAGCAGATGTGAACATGGTGCGCAGTGGCATTGGTTCTGATACTCGGATTGGACGTAAATTTCTTTATCCTGGTTGTGGATATGGAGGATCATGTTTTCCCAAAGATGTAAAAGCGTTGATTAAAACAGCCGAAAAGAAAGGGTATTCCATGCGTGTACTAAAAGCCGTAGAGGAAGTGAATGAACTCCAAAAAAGTACTCTTTTTGAAAAGCTAAAGAAACATTTTAATGGAGATATAAAAGGTAAAATAATAGCTTTGTGGGGTTTAGCTTTTAAACCGGAGACGGATGATATGCGCGAAGCTCCGTCTTTGGTACTGATTGATCTCTTACTTAAAGCCGGATGTAATGTCCGTGTTTATGATCCTGCTGCGATGGACGAAGCAAAGAGAAGAGTAGTCGGTGAGTGTATTTATTATGCACAAGATATGTATGATGCTTTACTTGATGCAGATGCTTTATTATTGGTAACGGAATGGAAACAGTTCCGCTTGCCGGCATGGGGAGTGATAAAAAAAACGATGCGCACCTGTGTAGTGATCGATGGACGGAATATTTATGATAAAAACGAATTGCAAGCAGTAGGTATCTCTTATTATTGTATTGGAAAATAATTGAATTTAAAATAAATATTAATGAAAAACTATGCCATACTTTTATGCCTTCTTCTTGCTCTTTTTTCTTGTAAAGGGCATCAAAAAGAGGCCTCAAATAGTGAGGTAGAGGATTTGAAAGCTCAAAAAATGCTTCAAGGTATTTGGCTGGATGATGATGATGAAATTCTTTTTAAAGTGCAAGGGGACACTATCTATTATCCTGATGCAGAAAATGCGCCGGTTTATTTTAAGATTAAGAAGGATACTATTTTTATGTATGGGAAGGATGTGTCTCGCTATAAAATTGATAAACAGGCGGAACATCTTTTCTGGTTTCATTCGCTGTCTGATGATATTGTAAAATTACATAAATCTGAAGATGAAAGTGATTCTTTGCAGATGATGGGACATAGGGTTACTAAGGTAATTCCTACATATACAGAAGTAGCCAAGCGAGATTCCGTGGTGATGTATAGTGGGAAACGTTTTCGGGCTTATGTATATATAAATCCCTCAAAGAAAAAAGTTGTAAAAACATCTTATACAGATGATGGCATGAGTATGGATAATGTGTATTACGATAATGTTATGCACATTTGTGTATATGAAGGACGGAAAATGATTTATGGACATGATATAAACAAACAGATGTTTTCGGGCCTTATTCCTGATGAATTTCTCCAGAACTCTATTCTTTCCGATATGGATTTCATTGGGGTAGCGAAGTCTGGTTTTCGTTATCAGGCTACCATCTGCATTCCAGAAAGTTCAGTCTGTAATTTAGTAAATTTGACAATTAGTTTTGATGGTAAACTCTCTCTAAAAATGGCTCAATAATAAATGTATGAAAGTAAATGCAGCGCATTGCAGCACATATTTTGGATCATACCGAAATCCTGAGGTGTGTTTATTCTTAATATCTTATCTTTGCATAAAAAAGATATATGAATTACAATACTTTCCTTCGCTTTATCTTTCTTGATGGCATGTTTGATTATTTCGAGATGACTCAATTCAATGAACTTACCGAGAAAGTTGAAATATATTTCGAAGAGAAAAATAACCCTCCTGAGGAATATAAAAACGACAAGCTGGAAAGTAAAGGATTCTATGAAGAAGTCCGTATATGTATGATTACCCCATGCGTGGGCGTAGTTGTATTCTTTATATAAAGAAACGCAGATGGTATAATCATACAAAAGAAAAGTACATCTCCCGTAATTGGACATTAAAGGCGATGGGGGTAAGGTCATTAGGCGTCATACAAAGCAGCGTAGCTCTTAATAATAATAAATATATATCAAATGGTAAAAAATTACTACTATTTTATTGTCGGACTTTTGTGCTTATTATTTGCATTTACGCATGCTTTGAATGGGTATATAGCTGTTTTAAAAGTCTTTGAAACGGCCCCCATTGATATAAACACTAAAACGATCTTTCATTATGTTTGGCACATTATAACTGTAGAAAACCTGATTTTCGGGATTATATTACTCTTTATGGCTTTTTATAATGATTTGACAAAAGTGTGATTTGTGGCTTATTTAATAGCTATAATTTTGGTTGCACGATGGATTGTTGTACTTTTCTTTACAATGCAATATAATAGAGGCTCAGTATCACAAATAATACCTGACACTATTGCAATTCTAATTGTTGTTGGGTTATTATTTTTAGGGACGCGAAAGTAAAGAGGCTTACGTGTAATGTAAATGCACATATGTATGGGCAAGAAGCATTACATAAAATCCCGTATTTGTTTTTTTCCGCTTCCCTTCTATAAAAAACCTGTTATCGCTCTCTACTACGTCAGTATCATACCTGAATCTCTGTATGTCGGAATAAGCCATACCTGTGTAGCAACCGAAAATAAAGAGGTCCCGGATAGCTTCCATATGAGAGTCGAGCTCTTTTGTCTTCAACTTGTTTATTTCATCCATATTTAAAAACTCCCGTTCGACGCTCTTCCCTTTTTGAACATGGAATTTGTCGTATGGATTTTTTTAATATAATCCTTTTCGTATGCTTCCTTTCTGGATTTTATTTGATCGAACATAAAATCTAGAAAAGAGCCTTCGTTTTCTGTACCCTTCATGTACACATCAAATTTTTCAAAGCTGAATGATTCATTTGCTTCTTGCAGCGAAATTATGAATTTTCTGACTTCATTCATAACCTCATCAAGTTGAACATTCAGGCTATAGGCGTCTGAGCGATTAATGACTTTTTTCTTGTTATCACATTCATCCTGGTATAATTTCACTCCGGTCGGGACATCCCTTCTCTTTGAACATAATGCGACTTCCAGATATACAGGTGCTTTTTTCTCTTTGCTGGCTGTATTCCGGCGATCAAAAACAAATCTTAAATTTGGGTATTTCATTTTCCTTTTTATATTTTTTTGTTGTTGCAACGAAAATGCAACGTGTTTTTTAAAAGTGCAACGAATCTGCAACGAAAATATCATCATTTAGTCAGTTTTTGTAGAACTACGTAGTGTTAAAAATAGAACGTAAGCAGATTGTAAATACCTGATTCAAAGGTAAAAAGCTGATATACAATAAAAAAGGAGCAGTCATATGACTGCTCCTTAGTGATCCCGGAGCGATTCGAACGCTCGACCCACGCCTTAGAAGGGCGTTGCTCTATCCAGCTGAGCTACGGAACCATTTTTTAATGCGCTGCAAAGGTACAATTAAATGTGAAAATTCAAAAGGTTTTGCGATTTTTTTTCATCTTTTGCACATTGCTTTAAAGTCGCAGTACTCGCATTTACTAATAAATTCAGTCTGATAGAAGGATTCTTCTGGAGTGAAAATCTCTGTCAGTAAATTAGTTAATAGCTCTCTGAACTCTTCTTCGTAAGGAGTAAAATCTTCCACATAAACCTTATTATTCCGTTGGCCTATTTCTATATAGGGTTTGTAATCCGCAGATGCTGCCTGATGAATGTAGAGCAGAGAAGGGGCTACCTTCTTAGGTTGCTTGCGGGTCATGATGGAGGCATAGAGAAATGTTTGGAAGATGTAGTTTGGTCGGTTTTCCGCAGGAGTGAATAGCGTGGTTAAGTCGGCGGCAGACTTGGGTGTGCCTCCGGTCTTGTAGTCCACTATGCGCAGAGTACCGTCTTTGCTATCCATACGGTCAATTGTTCCTCCAATTCTTGAAAGGATATTACCTTTTGGAGTGGGTATGCTAATCTCCTCAAAGACTTCCGTTTCCATTCCTGTCAGGGTAAAAGGTGCGTATTCCTTATCATTGCGTAGGAGTTGACGAAGGTAGGAGGCGATTACATTGGAGTTAACCAACTGTATACCATTGTATTCCGGTCGTTCGGTTAAGGGAACTTGGAAGAACTTTTCCTTGAAAGCTCTATCCACATAGTTTTGTAGCTTCACTTCATTGTGGATCACCTGATCTAGGTCTTCTTTGCGAATTAGCCCGTCCGCCCCTTTCAAGTCCTGATAGATGAGCTCTGCCGAACGGTGGAAGATGGTTCCAAACATGGCTGAATCAATCTCTGCACTTACTTCTGGTTTGGGTTTCAATTTTGCCACGTAAGTATAGTAAAACTTCAGCCGACAATCAAGATAAGTGTTTAGGGCGGAAGGAGAGAAGCGAGCTTTGGGATTGACACGAATGTCGTAGAAATTTTGAAGAAGCTTCATTATTTCGGGCGTTTTCTCTATGGTTATCTCTATCGGAGCCTGAGGAGATTGTCCTGCTTCGAGATATTCACGGGTGATATCGTGAGGCCATTCTATCAGGAATTGTAGCATGAATCGTGACCATTCCCCACGGTTTAGCCCGTCAGTAGCGGTGTTATACATCAGTGTGATGTTTTCCGCCCTTTGCATCAGGCGATAAAAGTAATAGGCATAAACGGCATTTTTATGCTCAATGGTGGTCATGCCAAATGCTTTGCGGAGATTATACGGGATGAACGATGAATCCCCGCTACCCTTTGGTAATTGCCCTTCGTTGAGCGACATCATTACCAGGTTCTTAAAGTCCAGGTTACGTGTTTCCAGCACTCCCATTACCTGCATACCGATGGCCGGCTCTCCGTGGAAAGGGATATTTGCAGCAGATAGTACTTTGTTTAGTAAGCGCTTAAAGGTATCGGTCTGAACCTTTAGGTCATCACTCTCAATGAGACTTCCCAGACGATTAATCAGGGTATATGCCTTGAAGAGTGATTCGCGATAAAGCTGATTGAACACATCATCGCTCTGCTTTTCTATGTGATAGATATTGGCGACTTTTTTCAATGCATCGGTGAGGTAATGGCAGAGCTCTATATTACTGAGTTGTGGAGTAAAAATCGCCTTTAGAAAGTCGTCCTTTTTTAGTTCGGAGGGCAGAGGATAGAAACGGTTTTTTGCTGTAAGATCCTTCTCCAGCGCATCGGCTTGGGATGAAAGCTGACGGGTATATGGGTGTTTCAACACCGATTGCACAGCAGCGTAGGCATAACGTCCCGTTTCCGGTCGGAAACCGTTAGTTTGCAACTCTACCAGTGTAGTGATAAAACGGTGAACGGGTGTTTGTGCCAAGGGGAATCCCATGGTAATATTGACATGCTTCACCGTGTCGGGAATGGAATGTAGTACCGGTAATAGCAAAGACTCGTTGCAAAGTACCACGGCGCTTTCCGATTCTTTTCCAGTTACATTCTCACGGATCCATTCGGGAAGGAAACGTGCCTGAGCATTTTCGGTGGAAGAAGCGATGAACCTTACCCGTTTGGGTTGATTCAGACTATTGAAGTTCACATCGTTCAGCGCGGAAGGAAATTCCTTCAGATTTCTACGAATGAATTCTCCTGCCTCATGATTACGGACGTCCGTATAAGAAATGTCATAATCCCAATAAAAAAGAGCTTTTCCTGCATCACGAAGCAGTTGGAAGAACTTGGTTTCCACCTTATTCAGCACATTGAATCCCACAAAGACGTAGGTATCATATTTCATCTGCGAAGCATTCAGTTGCTCTATTACCGAACGATAGAGCATTCCTTCGTAGGCAATTCCCTGTGCTTGAAGCGAATTTTTATAGCGATGATAAATGGGACCTAATACGTCCCAAAGGGAAATGAATTTTTCCTTCAGAGCCGTACGTTTTTCAATAGAGAAGTTCTGAAAGAATTGCTGAATGGCTGCTTCCTGATCCTCACTAAGGAAGTCGAAATCGTCCATCATATTCTTTAAGTCTTGCAGATTACTGAACAAGCGGTCAGCATCCACCAGATTTTTGTCTGCATCATCAAAATCACTAATCAAGAGCTCGCCCCAAAAGTAGAATTCATCCAGTGTCTCCTCGCTTTTAGTTTCTTTCTGGAATATCTTATAAAGCTCGCACGCCAACTTGATGGAATCTCCCAGTTTTAAAGGGGAAAGTTGCTGAAAAAGCTCGCTGATACTGAGATAAGCAGGAGACCAGATAGGGCGCCCGGCTTCTTCCGCCAAATGCTCGTTGAAGAAAAGCCCCGCTCTTTTGTTTGGAAAGATCACCGCTATTCGGGAGAGATCTGCTCCATGCTTGTTATATAAGTCTTTTGCTACGATATTTAAGAAAGTTTCCATGGTCTACTTCTTTATTTGCTCTACGCTAGTTTAAAATAAGATGTACACTAAAATTTAATAAGGAGTACACTTATTCTGTATTTACTCTACTGTAATTTATTAATTCATCTGGTCATGTTTGCTTAACTTCCATTGAGTTCTTCGTTAATCCTCTTGAATTAATGATAGAATTATCCTTGAACTATCCAACCTTTTCAAATTCACCATCATATACATACCACAGATATCCGCTGATGTTTTTGTATCCCATCTCGGCCAGTAAAGAGATATATCCCTTCACTTGTTCGCTATATTTTTTGTTCTTTTTGCCGAATTTGAAATCCACCACTATCACTTCGTTGTCATTCATCATCACACGGTCGGGGCGACGGACTTCCAGCGAATTGTTTTCTTTGTAGATGATGGAACATTCGTTGAATAGGCGGTATGCGCCCGAGTACCACTTCTGAACCATTGGATGAGAAAGTGCACGTTCTGTTAGTTTGCGAATATTTTGTTCGGTTTCGCTGTCTGCTATTACCCCCTCAAAGAGCAACCTTTCGATGGCAGGTTGCACATCCTCTTTGGTCTCGATGGCGGAGAAAAGCGTATGGAGCAGTTGTCCGAGATCAATGTATTTGGTGTCATCCTCATTATAATCTTCCCCTTTGATGAAGTTGGCTGAACGATTGGACTGGCGAAATTCAACCTCATGCCTATGCGACTCCATCCGTACCGGATGGTGGGCGGGGGGAATGGTTAGTTTGTTGCTTATCATCTTTACTTTTTCCGGTTCAGAAGGACAAAGCGCGCCAAATTCATAAGGCATCTCCTCGTTCCACTCCACGGAATCTTCCCGGGTAATGGATTCCAGAGACTGACAGAGCAATTCTGACACCGTGTTCTTTTGTCCCTTCTTGCTCCATACAATCAGGTTCTTTTCCGCACGGGTAAAGGCCACATAGAGTAAGTTAAGATTGTCTACCCAAAGCTGCAAACGTTCGCGTTCATAATCTTCTTTGTAGATGGATTCCGCCATGGCCGAAGAGTAGTTCACCGGAACAATGTCCAGTTCATTAAACGGAGGCACGGCGGGAGTGCACCACACCAACTGGTTATTCGTCTCGTTCTCCAGTTTCCAATCACAGAAAGGCAGTAACACTGTGTGGAACTCCAGTCCTTTGGATTTGTGGATAGACATTATCCGTATCCCCTCAATCTCTCCCGAAGGAATGGTTTTGCTGCACAACTGTTCTTCCCAGTAAGCAATGAAAGAGTCGGGATCAGATGAATTGTCTTGCAAGTATTCCACCACTTTATCGAAAAAGAAAAACAAGTAGGCATCCTGATACTCAATCTTGTCCATCTCAAAAATTCGGTAGAGTTCTTCAATCAATTCATAGAGAGGCATCAGGGGAAGTTCGTTTCTCCTGGAGATAAACTCCACAGGAA
>JAATGU010000132.1 GCA_015654535.1 Bacteroidales bacterium | reverse complement strand
TAGCGGGATTCGAACCCACGACCCCCTGCTCCCAAAGCAGGTGCGCTAACCGGACTGCGCTACACCCCGAAGACTTCTGTAAGTATTCCTTTCCAAAAGCGATGCAAAGATAGAGCTTTCTTTTCAATCCTGCAAGTCTTTCTTCTTTCTTTTTTCAATTAGTTTTAGCAATATTTGATATCTAACTGATTAACAGTATAAAAAGGACTAAATAAAAAGTCTTCTCCATTAAAATTGAAGAAGACTTTTTTATCTTGAGAGAATTAAGTCGAATTATTTAATTATATCCAATGCCTTAAAACATTTTACTAATTTTTCAACTGCAAAATCAATTTGTTCTTTGGTATGTGTAGCCATCAAAGAAAAACGAATCAAAGTATCCTCGGGAGAACATGCAGGCGGAACAACTGGGTTAACAAAAACTCCTTCGTCAAACAACATTTTGGTAACCAAAAAAGTTTTTTTCATGTCGCGCACATAAAGAGGAATGATAGGTGTAGAAGTACCTCCTATTTCAAAGCCAAGTTCGCGAAAACGTTTAAGTGAATAATTTGTGATTTCCCATAAATGAGCAATGCGTTCGGGTTCAGTCTTCATAATGTGTAAGGCAGCACGCGCAGCAGCAGTAGCAGAAGGAGTACTACTAGCACTAAATATATAAGGACGCGAATTATGTCTTAAAAAGTTTATGATTGATTCATCCGCAGCAATAAATCCTCCAATAGAAGCAAGAGATTTACTGAAAGTTCCCATAATTAGATCTACGTCTTTACTGAGACCGAAGTGATTACAAACGCCACGTCCATGATCGCCAAGAACACCAAGTCCATGCGCTTCGTCCACCATGATATTTGCATTGTATTGCTTAGCTAAACGCACTATTTCAGGTAGATTAGCAACATCTCCTTCCATACTGAAAACTCCGTCGACAACAATTAGTTTAATTTTGTCGGGCTTACACCTTTGAAGTTCTTTTTCCAGAGAAGCCATATCATTATGCTTAAACTTAAATGTTTGAGAGAAAGACAAGCGTCTTCCTTCAACAATAGAAGCATGATCAAGTTCATCGCAAATAATATAATCTTCGCGTCCCGTTACACATGAGACGACTCCTAAATTGACTTGGAATCCAGTAGAATAGATAATAGCATCTTCTTTTCCTACAAATTCTGCTAATTCTTTTTCTAATTCCAAATGGATCTTCAGTGTCCCATTTAAGAAACGAGAACCTGCGCATCCTGTACCATACTTACGGGTAGCTTCCACGGCAGCTTCAATAACTTTGGGGTGATTAGTCAGTCCTAAATATGAATTAGAACCAAACATAAGGACCCTCTTACCACTCATCATCACTTCAGTGTTTTGTTCACTTTCGATGCAACGGAAGTAAGGATATACACCAAGAGCTTTTATCTTTTGAGGTGCATCATACTTCTCTAATTTGTCTTGCAATAATCCCATAATAATTGATTTGTAGATTCTTTCCCTACATTAATATATGTATGTAAATTCAATATTTTATTGATTTGTCTTCTCCTTCCGAAAAAACAGGCTGCAAAGATAGCAAAATAAGTGACGTATAGTTCCGTTTTATTCAAAAAAACAACTATCATTTTAAAAGTATTAATAAAAAGCAATTGATTAAGATAAATGTATTACTTTTGTAATCCAGATATTTTATTTATTAAGATGCATGAACGAAAAGAAAAAGATACTATTTATAATTAATCCTATCTCTGGAACACACAGTAAAGAATTCATATTGAATCAATTACAAAAAAAAATTGATCAGGAAAAATATGAAATAGAAACTATATATACTCAGAGGGCTGGTCATGCCGAAGAAATTGCAGCACAAGCTGCTGCTGATGGTCTTTATTGTGTAACTGCAATAGGGGGAGATGGGACGATTAATGAGATAGCACGTTCTTTAATTCACACGAATACTGTTATGGGAATTATTCCTTGTGGTTCAGGAAACGGGTTGGCACGTCATTTACGTATTCCAATGGATGCGCGTAAAGCTATGGAGGTGATCAATCAGGGACATATTTCGACTATAGATTCCGGCAAGATAAATGATAAACCTTTTTTCTGTACTTGTGGAGTTGGATTTGATGCCTTTGTTAGTTTAAAATTTGCGGCCGCCGGGAGAAGGGGCATCCTTACTTATTTAGAGCAAACTTTATATGAATGTCTCAACTACAAACCGGAAACTTATGAAGTAGAAAGCGAGGATGAAAAAACAAAGTATAAAGCCTTTTTAATTGCTTGTGGAAATGCTTCTCAGTATGGAAACAATGCCTATATAGCACCTCAAGCTTCTCTCCAGGATGGGCTTATGGATGTCACTATACTAGAACCATTTACGGTTCTGGATATTCCCTCCTTAGCTTTTCAGTTATTTAATAAAACGCTAGATCAGAACAGTCGCATTAAAACCTTTAAAAGTAAAAAAATTCATATTCACAGAACACATCCGGGTGTTGTTCACTTTGATGGAGACCCCGTTATGATGGATGAGGAAATAGACGTGGAGATTATTGATAAAAACTTGCAAGTGATCGTTCCAATCAAAGGAGATAGAGAGCAGAATGTATTGCAAAAGGCTTCGGATTATTTTGGAGGGCTAATGCCTATAGGAGAAACCTTAGTGGAAGATTTTGCACAAAGAAACAGACAGCTTAGAGATATAAATAGAAGATTTCTGAAAAAAATCACTAAAAGATAATTGCTATTTTTTTAAGAAGAATATAAGCTTTTACATCTTTAAGTAGTAGTATTTTGTCAGAGAAATATAGTCTTCACTGTATCGATGTCTTGCAAGTTCTACAATCAAGTTATTGGGAATTAAACAACTATTTTTTTTAAAAGCCAAAGTAATTAAGACTCTTTTGGGAGCACTTTCAGGTTTTGGCAATACATTCGTTTGCCTCACTGGAAATAAATTATAAATAGAAGCTTCTTATTTAATTTTATCAGAAATATCAGCGGGAATAATCAATGAAAATTCTCCTTTGAATGCTAATATCCCAGATACTCTTGAAATCAGATCATGATAGGTAAGTTCGCTCGTATGGCGGGCTGTACTCCGGTGAGTATCGGGAGATAATAAAGAATCTGAGAAATAAGGAGGATTAGAAACAATTACATCAAATTTTGTATTGAATGTAGCCGTCTTAAAATCTGCATGCTGAACTTTAATATTTCCACTCCAAGGAGAACGCTCCACATTTTCTATTGCCTGATTAACCGCATCTGCATCAATTTCTACGGCTAATATATTAGCTGTAGAGCGTTGTGCTATCATTAAAGCAATTAATCCGGTACCGGTTCCGATATCTAATACTGATTTAGCGTTAAAAATGTTCACCCAAGCCCCTAAAAGGACTCCGTCAGTTCCTACTTTCATAGCACACTTATCATGCCAAACCGTGAATTGTTTAAATTGGAAGTATGAATTTGACATTGTAAATCAATTATTAGTTATCAATTAACTTAATCCCTCAACGAAACCATTGACAATATCAATCAGGATAGCCTGAGGATTCTTAGGCAATCCGGGCATACGCATTATGTCTCCGGCAATAGCAACAATCATTTCAGCACCATTATTAATAACAATATCTTTTATATGCAGTTCAAAATCCTTTGCTACTCCATATGCCTTATCATCAGAAGAAAAAGAATATTGTGTTTTAGCAATGCATACAGGATAGTCTGATATTGCTAACTGTTCAATGATTTTCAGCATCTTCTGAGACTGACTACTATAAGTAACCAACCGTGCGCCATAAATATTTTTAGCTACCTTTTCAATCTTTTCAGTTGTTGAATCTTCATCTTTATAAGTCAACATTAACGGTAAAGATGGTTTTTCTTCAATAGTACGAACTACCAGTTCAGCCAATTCTATTGCTCCATCTCCACCTTTCGAATAAGAATCGTTCACCGCGAAACCGACTCCTGCCCAAACGCAATATTTACGAACCAGAGCTATTTCCTCTTCCGTATCCGTATCGTGTCTATTAAAAGCAACCACTACGTTCTGATGAAAAGAGTGCAAGTTTTCAATATGTTTATCCAGATTCTTTAATCCTTCGCTCAGACCTGTAAGATTGGGCTCTTTAATCTTATTCAGACTAATACCTCCATGCATTTTTAATCCTTGAGCCGTGGCTACAATTACCGTCAACTTTGGCTGTAGTCCCGCTTTGCGACATTTTATATTGAAAAATTTCTCTGCGCCCAAATCAGCTCCGAAACCAGCTTCTGTAACTACATAGTCACCATATGTCATTGCCATCTTCGTAGCAAGAATAGAATTGCATCCATGAGCAATATTGGCAAAAGGCCCTCCATGAACAAAAGCGGCTGTATTTTCAGTAGTCTGAACCAAGTTTGGATGTATTGCTTCCTTAAGCAATACGGTAATAGCGCCTGCCACTCCCAAATCCTTCACTGTAAAAGGTTTGCCATCATAGGTAAATCCCAATAAAATATTTTCTATCCGCCGACGAAGATCTTTTAGGTCCTTAGCCAGACAAAGAATTGCCATAATTTCAGAAGCAGGAGTAATATCAAACCCAGTCTCTTGGGTAATTCCATCCGTTTTTTCACCTAATCCCACAACTACGTTGCGAAGAGAACGATCATTCACATCCAATACCCGTTTCCATAAGATCTCTTTTAGTCCGAAACCCGCGGATTGATTCTGATAAAGATAATTATCGAGTAAAGCGGTAATCATATTGTGCGCGGAAGTAATTGCATGAAAATCTCCTGTAAAGTGAAGATTGATATTCTCCATGGGAAGTACCTGAGCATAACCTCCTCCGGCAGCTCCACCTTTCATTCCAAAACAAGGACCCAGCGAAGGTTCACGTAAAGCAACAATTGCTTTTTTCCCTATTTTATTCAGTCCCAAAGCTAAACCAATGGAAACGGTAGTCTTTCCAATTCCTGCTTTAGTGGCAGTTATTGCAGTAACAAGAATCAAATTACTCTTCTTTACTTTCTCTTCATTGATTAAATACTCCGGTACCTTGGCTATATAACGACCGTAATTTTCTATTTCATCTACAGGAATACCAACATTAGAAGCAATCCTTTTTATCTTTGTTAATTCAACGCCTCTTGCAATCTCTATATCTGTTTTCATACTTTTTTCATTATGGGGTGCAAAATTAGCAATAAAGTATGAATATAAGTTGCATCATTATGATTATTTTACCCATTCAAGGCTGATCTTACAAATTCTTATAAAGAGTCTTATTATGCTAATAGAAAAAAGGAAATAGTATGTTCACACAAACAAAACCTTTTAAAAGTAAACTATTACTTCTTTCGGTATTCGCTGGGAGATATTCCGGTATGTTGCTTAAAATACTTCCCAAAGAAAGATTGATTAGCAAAACCTAATTGATCAGCAATCTCCTGAATTGAAGAAGCTGTAGATTTTAATCTCGATTTTGCCTCCAGAACAACTTGTTCATCGATCCATTCACCTGCCGATCTTCCGCTGATTTCCTTGATCACTCTGGAAAGATGTTTCGGAGTAAGAAAAAGCACGTCTGCATAAAAGATAACGCTTCGTTCTTTTTGAAAATTTTCGCTCACAGCAAGAAGAAATGATTCAAAAAGCTCTTCTTTACGTGATTGATATTTCTTAGCAGGAATATGTTTTTGAAAAATATTGTAAAATTCAAAAATAAGAGCACGCAATATGTTTTGAGTAATCTCTTTCCGATAAATATTTTCTTTCATTTTTACTTTTTCCCATAAAAAAGCATGATATTTCATAATAGAATCTACTTCTTGTTTATTCAAAATAGTACACGGATGGTTTCTTATATAAAAAAATATAGGTAGAATCTTTTGAATATCAACGGCTATTTCTTCTGCAAATGTCTTTGAAAGTACAAAAAATATCCCTCTTAAATCGTCGCTCTTTTCGTGTAGCTGAATAATCTGGTTGGGCATAATGATAACCAATTCATTTTGACGGCAGAAATAATCTTTCAAATTGATTCCCACATGTGCATATCCTTGCAGAGGAATTGCAAGCACCGCCAAATCAATCCGCGTGGGATAATTAAATATCGGAACATCTTTTATGTCCAAAAAGATTGCAAAATCGTTATCAATAAAGTCTATATCGGAAAAATCTTCCAACTTGGAAAGATCAAACCTTTGCATAAAATCATTTTCTAATTGTTCCATTTGTCTAATTTGTGCGCAAATATAAGAATAATTTCTTATAAATTGATTGAATATACACCTTTTAGAACAATTAACGAGTAATACAGAACTTTCATGCACGGATGAATCTCCGCACCTTTGCAATAATTTATTTAGATAGGAGTATATAATAGCAAAAAGGTATGAAAAGAATGAAACAAATTTATTTCTTTACGCTGCTTTTATTAGTTGCGAGTTGCAAAGGCAAAAAAGAAGAATCAACCGCCGAAGAGGCTATCCCGGTAAAAGTGGAAACAATCACTCTGGCTTCGGGGGTGGGAGAACATAATTATGTAGGGACAGTGGAAGAAAACACAGCCTCTGCTCTTAGTTTTTCTGTGATAGGAACGGTAGAAAAGGTTCTGGTTTCAGAAGGACAAAGTGTCTCTAAAGGACAATTATTGGCTGTGCTCAATAAGGCCACATTAAAAAACACTTATGATGCCACACTTTCTTCATTGAAACAAGCCCAAGATGCTTATAAACGTCTTTCTCTTCTGCACGACAATGGAAGTCTTCCCGAAATAAAGTTTGTGGATGTACAAACGTCCCTCCAACAAGCACAGTCGGCGGAAAGTATTGCTAAGAAGAATCTACACGATTGCAATCTTTATGCTCCTTTTAGTGGAGTGATTGCCAGTCGTTCCATTGAACCGGGAATGAATGTGATGCCTGGTGTGGAAGCGTTGAAGCTGGTCACTGTGGATAAAGTATACGTGAAAGTGTCCGTCCCTGAAAATGAAATTTCCCACATAAAGCAAGGAAACAACGCACAGGTGAATGTATCTGCGTTAGATCACAAAATATTTGAAGGTAAAATTGAAAAGAAAGGAGTAATGGCTAATCCGCTTTCACATACATACGAGGTAAAAGTTGGACTTAATAATCCACATAGAAAACTGATGCCTGGGATGGTCTGTGAAGTTTTTATCTCATCAGGAAAACAGACGGATGGGATTCTTGTGCCCAATAATGCAATACAGATTATTCAATTCGATACACGCTTTATATGGTTAGCGAAAAACGGGAAGGCCACCAGAAGAATCATTACAACCGGAGAAGCAACCAATCAGGGAGTGGTAGTGAATAGTGGATTATCTGTAGGTGATCAAGTGATCATTGAAGGCAATCAAAAAGTGAGTGAAGGTATGAAAATTGTGATAAGATGAGCAGAAGAAAAATTAATATAATTGAATTGGCCATGAGGTACAGGCAGATTGTAATTCTGATTGTATCTTTGCTTGTGGTCTTTGGGGTATATGCCTTGGTATCTATGCCCAAAAACGAATTTCCGGAATTCACTATCCGCCAGGGATTAGTAATAGGGATATATCCCGGTGCGACATCAGCCGAAGTGGAAGAACAGTTGGCTAAACCTCTGGAAAAGTTTATCTTCACCTATAAAGAAGTAAAAAAGAAAAAAACTTATTCCATCTCCAAGGATGGGATGGTGATTGTTCATGTGGAGCTAAACGACAATGTGAAGAACAAAGACGAGTTCTGGTCTAAATTTAAGCATGGAGTGGAAGGCTTTAAATCGGAACTTCCTTCGGGAGTACTGGCGCTGGTGACTAATGACGACTTTGGAGATACATCGGCTCTTCTCATCACGCTTGAATCCAATGATAAAACATATCGTGAACTGGAGAGATATCTGGAAGAGTTGGAAAATAGGATCAGACGAATAGACGCGGTTTCCAATCTGCGACGTTACGGATTGCAAAAGGAACAAATCAGCATTTATATTGAACAGGAAAAGCTGGCTGCCTACGGAATCAGTTCTTCTACACTGGCCGCTAACTTATTTTCTCAAGGGTTTACCACCATGAGTGGAGCGATAGATAATAAATCTTTTGTTGCTCCAATCCATATCTCCGAAACGTATAAAAGCGAAAAAGACATTGCCGAACAAATTATTTATTCGGACCCCATAGGACATGTGATCCGGCTGAAGGATGTGGCACGGGTAGTACGTGAATATCCCGATCCGGATTCTTATATAAAAAATAACGGGAAGAAATGTGTTTTGCTTTCCATGGAAATGCGAACAGGAAACAATATTGTGCAATTTGGGAAAGATGTGGACAAGGTTCTTGAATCTTATCAGAAAGAGTTGCCCAAAAGCGTGAGCATGTATCGTATTGCCGACCAGCCCAACGTTGTAAATGATTCTGTTCTTAATTTCCTGAAAGAATTAATGATTGCCATTGTGGCGGTAATTTTGGTTATTATGGTATTACTTCCACTAAAAGTAGCATCAGTGGCGGCCTCTACCATTCCTATCACCATTTTTATTTCGCTAGGGCTCTTTTATGCCTTCGGAATTGAACTGAACACAGTGACACTGGCAGTATTATTAGTTACACTGGGAATGATTGTAGATAACTCTATTGTTATCATTGATAGTTACCTGGAAAAATTGGATGAGGGAATGTCCCGTTGGCATGCATCCATAGCCAGTGCCAATGGATTCTTTAAGTCTATAATGTCAGCTACGCTGGCCATCAGTATCACATTCTTTCCTTTCCTTATCACTACTCAAGGCACAATCAATGATTTTGTCCGTGCCTTTCCATGGTCTATAAGTATTATATTGGGAATTTCACTACTTGTGGCTATGCTGCTGGTCCCGTACATGCAATATTTCTTTATTAGGAAAGGATTGCAACAATCTCAGGCAGAGAAAAAAAAGAAAAAACGCAGTATGCTGGAAATAGTTCAGGAGAAATACGAATGGCTTCTTAGTAAATGTTTTGCTCATCCAAAAATAACATTGGGCATAGGTGTACTTACCATTATTGGGGGCTGTATCCTGTATACTACTCTTCCGCAAAGATTAATGCCTGTAGCTGAACGTAATCAGTTTGCCGTCGAGTTTTATCTGCCAAAAGGAACGGCAATAGAAAAAACAGCGGCGACAGCAGACAGCCTCGAAAAAATCATGAAAAAGGACAAAAGGATCGTTTCCATTACCTCTTTTGTAGGCGAAGGATCGCCCCGTTTCCATACCATGTATGCACCCAATATGCCGGGAAGTAATTACGCCCAATACATTGTTAACACAATATCTAAGGAGGCAACTGTAGAGCTACTGGACGAATTGACTGATAAATACGCCAACTATTTCCCCGATACCTACATACGCTTCAAACAGCTGGAATATTCAGATGCTACCTCGCCTATCGAAATAAGGCTGAGCGGCGACAGTCTGAAAGACCTGAAACAGACAGCCGACAGCATGATGCTTTTAATGAGAAAGATGGATGGGCTGATGCTGGTACGCACTAATTTTGAGGAACAGACTCCGGGGGCCATGATTAAGATTGACAATGATGAAGCCAATCGTTTGGGAATCAGCAAATCATTAGTATCTGCCAATATGGCCATGCGCTTCGGGTCAGGAATTCCACTCACCACTTTGTGGGACGGAGATTATCCGATGCAGGTAAAACTAAAAGCCGAACGAAAAAATGATCCGAATTTTGAAGATCTGGGCAATGAATATGTACCATCGCTTGTACCGGGGGTATCTGTTCCGTTGCGGCAGATTGCCAAAGTAGAACCTGACTGGACGGAAGGGCAAATCGTCCGCCGGAACGGAGTGCGCACACTCTCTATTTTGGCCGATGTTAAACGGGGGGTAAACACGACTTCTATGACTGCAAAAGTTGAAAAAGAACTTGAAAAAGTATCTATACCAAAAGGAGTGACCCTAAGCTTAGGCGGACAAAAAGAATCTGATGATGAAAATTTGCCTCACGTAATAAGTGCACTGCTCATTGCTGTGGTTATTATATTCTTTATCCTTCTCTTCCACTTCCGGAAGATTAATCTGGCGCTGCTTATTGTCGGTTCCATAACATTAACCCTTATTGGTGCCGCCATAGGTTTGTGGGTGATGGGACTGGATGCTAGTGTGACAGCTATTCTGGGCATGATCAGCCTGATGGGCATTCTGGTCAGAAACGGAATTATTATGCTGGATTATGCGGAAAAACTGAGACAGGAACAGAAACTTGACGTATATGATGCGGCACTCGAAGCCGGCAAACGAAGGATGCGCCCTATCTTTCTCACTTCCGCCGCTGCCTCCATGGGAGTAATCCCGATGATTATCAGTAAAAGTGCACTGTGGGCTCCAATGGGAACGGTTATCTGTTTTGGCACACTGATTTCCATGGTATTGGTGGTAACAGTTCTACCGGTAGCCTACTGGATGATATTCAGAGGAAAACACAAAGGAATTGTATCTCCTGAAGAAAGTTATTAAACTTATTGTACAAAACAAATATTTATCTTGTAGAAAAGAATTATTTGTTTTGTACAGAATAATATATTCTTCTGTACAAAGACGTAAAAAGATGACTTTACAATTTTTTTAATTAAAAACGGAATTACGAATAATTACTTGCGATCAAATGAAAAAAAGAAATATCATACTTCTCTGCCTGCTCTTTTCCAATGGTTTCAGCCTTTCGGCTCAAGAAATACTCACCTTGGAACAATGCAAGAAAATGGCGTTGGAGAACAATGTAAAGATGAAAAATGCCCACTTGGAGCAAAATGCTTCCGAACAGACAAAAAAAGAGGCATTCACTAATTATTTCCCAGTGGTAAGCGCTGTGGGAAGCGGATTTAACGCTGATAAAGGGATGGCGCAAATGGACCTTGCAGGAATGAGCATTTCAATGATGAAAAATGGAGTGATAGGAGGCGTAACCGCTACTCAACCTATTTTTACCGGAGGACGGATCATTTATGGAAACAAACTGGCCAAACTAGGTATGGAAGTAAGTGGCTATCAGCTAAAAATGTCGGAAGATGAAGTATTGCTCAATGTCGAACAATATTACTGGCAAGTTGTTTCTCTGGAGGAAAAAATGAAAACCATTCAGATGGTAGAGAACCAATTAAACAATTTATATAAGGATGTAACGGTAGCTTACAAAGCAGGGACCACGAATAAAAATGATGTGCTGAGGGTGGAGCTGAAGCAAAATGAAATTGCCAGTAACAAACTGAAACTGGAAGACGGACTTTCCTTGTCAAAAATGGTATTATGCCAATATATGGGCATACCAACCAAAGATTTTGCAATGGATACAACCGCTTTTTCTATCTTGAGCTCTCCTCTGGAATATCGGGTGAATCATGATGAGGCGCTTCGTAATCGTGCGGAATATAAATTACTGGACAAGAATGTGGAGGCCAATCGTTTACAAACAAAAATAAAGATGGGTGAATACCTGCCTCAGGTAGCTGTGGGAGCCGGATATATGTACCACAATATATTGGACAATAACCGCAATTTTGGTATGGTTTTTGCTACTGTTTCTGTTCCTATTTCGGGTTGGTGGGGAGGTTCTCACGCCATTAATAAGCAAAAGCTGAATGAACAAATGGCCGAGAATACAAAACAAAGCAACAGTGAATTGCTCCTAATCCAGATGCAACAATTATGGAATGAACTGGAAGAGGCGTATAAGCAGGTGAATTTAGCTGAAAAGTCCGTTCAGTCGTCAACAGAAAACCTGAAGTTGAACACAGACTTTTATAGGGCGGGTACAGTGGCTTTGACCGATCTGCTGGATGCACAAACACTGCTTCAGCAAAGCAGGGATCAAAACACCGAGGCACGAGTGAATTTTCTGATTAAAAGAACCAAATATCTGCAAACAACAGGAAGATAGTTTTAATATTGAATTATGTACATGACACAGCCTAAAGAATCTCTACAGCATATGCTGATTATCTTATTTGTCTGTTTTTGGACATTTTTTGTGAATAATCACTTTATGCCCGCGGATCAAATGGAATCAAGGAACTTAGCTACCGCTCAGGAGATGATTAGCACGGGTAATTATCTCGTCCCTACGATGAACGGGGAATATCGGCTGGAGAAGCCTCCCCTCCCCACATGGATTGCCGCCGGCATAGAATCCGTCGCTCCGGACAATCTTTGCCTGCAACGCGCGGCTACCGGAGCAGCTGCCACACTGATGGTGTTTTTCGTTTATCTGTTATCCATTGAAATAACCGGAAACAAACGTTTAGGTCTGATTTCCGCCATCGTTTTAGCCACTTCCTATAATGTGATGATGATGGGAAGAAATGCCACGTGGGATATTTATTGCCACTGCTTTATGCTGGGAGGAATTTATTTCTTTTTCTGTGCAATGAAACGGCAAGGGGCACAATGGTTAAAGTTTATCGCTGCCGGTCTGTTTTGGGGATTATCTTTCCTGAGTAAAGGCCCTGTCTCTTTTTACGCCCTGTTGCTGCCTTTTTTTATCGGCTATCTATTAATTTACCGCCCTTCGGTAAAAGGAAAAGTACTGCCACTCACAGTAATGATTCTCACTTGTGTGGTTGTAAGTGCTTGGTGGACGGCTTACATTTATCTTTTTCACTGGGATCTGGCTTTGTTTGTTGCTCACAAAGAATCCTCTTCGTGGTTAGATCATAACGTGCGCCCTTGGTATTACTACTGGAAATTTCCTGTTGAGTCTGGCATCTGGGCATTGTTTTGGATCACTTCTTTAGTCTGGTCGTTCAAACAAAAGCGTAGCGTACAGGGAAAGGATTATTTGTTTTTCCTGATCTGGACGTTGGGGTCTCTGGTACTTCTATCGCTAATGCCGGAAAAAAAGAATCGGTATTTACTCCCTTTACTTATTCCAGGTGCGTTAAACATTGGTTCATACATCTATCATTGTACCAAAGGACACTTGTCTCTCATAGATAAACGGATTTTCAAGCTGAACAATGCGGTAATCATTTTATTGCTGCTCGCTTTGCCGATAGTTATATATAACTTGTTCTTTACTCAGAGGTATCTTTCCGTGGATCTTTTCATGTTCATCTCCATGTGCAGTTTGCTGCTGGCAGCCATCATCTTTCGATATACCTTTAACAGTGTTCCAATGAAAGTTATGCCTGCCTTTTATAGCATTGCCGGGGTCATGGTTTTAGTTGCCGGACTCTGTTTCATTCCTGCCGGAAAGATCTTTATCAATGAAGACAGGCATAGCATCAGAGAGATACGTAATGTGGAAAAACTAAACGGATTTTCTTTCTACTATGTACAAGGGGAAGAACTCCGGATGGAATTTGTTTATGAATCAAACAGAATCATTCGTCCGCTGAATGTGAAAAACAACAGTGTGGTTCACTCCCACCTTCCGTTTGTGATGGTAAGCAGCATGCCTGCCGATTCTCTTTTCAAAGATAAGTCTGTAGCAATAATTCCCATCGGTCTTTATGATAATAACTGGAGAAAACATCAAAACCGGCGGTACAACCCTAATCTGGTGAGATATGTAAGTCTCATTATATCGAAATAAAAAAAAAGACACTGTCTTAATTTCAATTTATAATTGGATATTAAGACAGTATCTTTTATCTTCTTTTCAGTATCTTATTCTTTAAAAAGCTTTGTGATAAAGTGTTTCTATCTCTGCTACAGAAGTAGTACGAGGATTTCCTCCGGTACATACATCATTGAAAGCAGCTACAGCCAATGCAGGAATATCTTCCTCCTTCACTCCTATTTCATGAAGCTGTTGTGGAATATTAATGCTTATAGAAAGAGCTTTTACTGCGTCAATAGCAGCTTTTACACCTTCTTCACAGCTCATCCCTTCTACATTTACACCCATAGCCTTGGCAATGTCTTTATATTTAGGAGCAGCGATAGATTCAGCATTATATTCCATTACGTATGGTAACAGCAAAGCATTTGCCACTCCATGAGGAGTATCATAAAATGCTCCAAGTGGATGAGCCATAGAGTGAACAATCCCCAAACCTACATTAGAAAATCCCATTCCAGCAATATACTGAGCCTGAGACATCGCTTCACGAGCTACAGTGTCTTTACCATTATCCACAGCAGCTTTCAAATTCAATGCAATCATTTCAATTGCTTTCATTTCAAACATATCACTCATAGCCCAAGCTCCGGGAGTAATATAACTTTCAATGGCATGGGTCAACGCATCCATTCCAGTTGCAGCAGTCAGGCCTTTTGGCATAGAATACATTAATTCCGGATCAACAATAGCAACAGCAGGGATGTCATTAGGGTCTACACAAACCATCTTCTTTTTGGCATCTTCATCAATAATCACATAATTGATAGTTACCTCAGCAGCTGTTCCGGCGGTAGTAGGCAATGCAAAAGTAGGCACCGCTTTGTTCTTCGTATCGGCCACACCTTCCAACGATTTAACATCAGCAAAGTCCGGGTTGTTAACTACAATACCAATACCTTTGGCAGTATCGATAGAAGAACCACCACCCAAAGCAACAATAAAGTCGGCTCCGGAAGCCTTGAATGCAGCCACTCCATTCTGCACATTAGAAATGGTTGGATTAGCTTTTACATCACTGTAAAGTTCATAAGGGATCTTAGCACCGTCAAGAACTTTAATGATTTCGGCAGCAACACCAAACTTAATTAGATCTTTGTCTGTTACAAAAAAGGCTTTCTTGAAACCGCGACGGGCAGCTTCTAAGGCAATCACACTCCGGCATCCAGCTCCGAAGTAAGAAGTCTCGTTAAGAATAATTCTATTCATGGATATTTATTAATGAGAGTTAATAATATGACCACAAAGATAAAGTAAAGCTCTTTATTTTCTTCTTTTCTATCTCTATTTTTTAAAACAAAATAGCCTTTAAACAACATCAATTCGCTATTTAAAGGCTATTGTTATAACGATCTATTTCAAGTGTTACTGTATTGATCCTCCAATAATATCAAGCAGTTCATTGGTAATAGCCTGTTGACGAGACTTATTATACTGAACCGTTAGATCCTGAATCAAGTCATTCGCATTATCAGTAGCTGTTTGCATTGCCACTGTACGTGCTGCATGTTCAGAAGCATTTGAGTCAAGTAAAGCAGTGAACATTCTCAAACTAATAACCTGCGGTACTAAAGATTCTACCAATTCTTCTTTCGAAGGCTCAATAATAAAGTCCATTGAGCGAGTGTTCTCCGAATCGTCATCTTTGGCAGATAAATCCACCGGCAAATATGTTTCACGAGTCAGTACTTGTGAAGCTGTACTTTTAAAATGATGATAAAGTAATTCTACTTTATCAATCTCTTTACTAGTATATCTCTTCATCAACTCTTCAGCCAAATCAGAAGTCTCTTGATAAGAAGGCTTATCAGCCATCTCTAAAAAAATCTTTTCTATCTTTAAGTCTGCTTTCTTTGCTGCTTGAGCAATCTGCTTACCTACAGCATAAACCAAAATATTCTCCTTGCCAATGCTAGCTTCGTATTCTTTCACCATTGAGTGCAACTGACGGGCTACATTAGCATTGTAGGCTCCACAAAGAGTGGAGTTAGAAGAGAAAGCAATAATAGCTACACGCTTTACCGGGCGTTGATCCACGTAAGGAGACTGAATGTCTACATCTTTAGAAAGAAAAGCCTTTAGTATGGCATACAGCTTCTTTTCATAAGGAAGCATATGCAAAATAGCACCCTGCGCACGATGAAGCTTTGCCGAAGCCACCATTTTCATAGCAGAGGTTATCTTCTTGGTACTATTTACCGAAGCGATTCTTCCTTTTACTTCTTTTAGTGATGCCATGTTACCTCCTATTTACTATAAGCTTTCGCAATAGATTGTGCTACTGTTTCAATAATTGCTGTTACTTCATCATTGATGACTCCATTCTTAAGTACATCCAGTACATTCGCCTGATAATTATTCTGAAGTTCCAATAAGAAGTTTTTTTCAAAATCATGTACACTGTCCAATGGTACACTTCTCAGCAAGCCATGTGTACCACAGTACAAGATTGCAATCTGTAGTTCTACCTTCATTGGAGAATACTGAGGCTGAACCAATAGACGGGTATTCTTTTGTCCTTTGTCAATAGTCATTGCTGTGAATGGATCCATATCTCCACCAAACTTGGTAAATGCTTCCAATTCACGGAATTGAGCTTGATCGATCTTCAAGGTACCGGCAACTTTCTTCATCGCTTTGATTTGTGCATTACCCCCTACACGTGATACAGAAATACCTACGTTAATAGCCGGACGGTTACCTTGGTTAAACAAGTCCGTATCCAAAAAAATCTGTCCATCAGTGATCGAGATCACATTGGTAGGAATATATGCAGAAACATCACCAGCTTGTGTTTCAATAATCGGAAGAGCAGTTAGCGAACCACCACCTTTTACTTTATCTTTTAAGCTTGCTGGTAAGTCATTCATTTGGCTGGCAACTTCTTGCTGTCCAATGATCTTAGCAGCACGTTCCAATAGACGAGAGTGAAGATAGAAGATATCACCTGGATAAGCTTCACGTCCGGACGGACGACGAAGAATCAATGAAACCTCCCGATAAGCGACAGCCTGTTTAGACAAGTCATCATAAACCACCAAAGCATGACGGGCGGTATCACGAAAATATTCTCCAATAGCAGCGCCTGCAAATGGTGCAAAATATTGTAAAGCAGCAGAATCAGCAGCTGTAGCGGCAACCACAACTGTGTATTCCAATGCGCCCTTTTCTTTCAACGTATTCACAATCGTTGCAACGGTAGAAGCTTTTTGCCCTATCGCAACATAAATACAATAGACAGGATTACCGGCTTCGTAATTACTCTTTTGATTGATAATGGTATCAATTGCAATGGAGGTTTTTCCTGTTTGACGATCACCAATAATCAGCTCACGTTGACCACGCCCGATAGGAATCATAGCATCAACAGCTTTTAGTCCTGTCTGCAGTGGTTCGTTTACCGGTTGACGATAAATTACCCCCGGTGCTTTACGCTCCAATGGCATATCAAAACATTAGCCTGTAATTTCACCTTTACCATCAATAGGATCACCAAGTGGATTAATTACGCGCCCTAACAACCCCTCTCCAACGCTGATAAAAGCGACTTTTTGAGTACGTTTCACGGTATATCCTTCTTTTATTTGATCAGTGGGGCCGAGCAATACTGCTCCCACATTATCTTCTTCGAGGTTCATTACAATGGCTTTTATCCCATTGTCGAACTCTAGCAGCTCGTTAGCTTCAGCATTCTTCAAGCCATAGATACGGGCTACTCCGTCACTAACCTGAAGCACTGTGCCCACTTCATCGAATTGAAGGTGAGTATCAATACCTTCAAGCTGCATACGCAATACTTCGGAGACCTCACTTGCTTTTATATTTTCGGACATAATTCTTTATTTATATACTTTTTCTATTCTTCTCCATAAACTGATTCTTCACCCGTTTAAGTTGTGTAGCAACACTAGCATCCAAACGGTAGGTATCTATACCAAAGATAAATCCTCCTAAAATAGCGGGGTTTACAATCGTTTCAAATTCCAGAGTGCCCTCTTTATCCTTCATCAGCATCTCTCTCATACGGTTTTCTGTTTCAGCACTCACAGGAGAAGCTGTAGTTAGTGTACCTATAGAGATTTGCTTTGACTTTCGATATAGATCCTTATACATCAAAGCAATGGACTGCAGGTATTCCTCTCTTTTATGATTCAGTACTAGTTCGATGAAACGTACAAACACATCGCTCACCTTAATGCCAGCTGCTGTACATATCAATTTATGCTTATCTTCGCTTTTTACAACTGGATTGTTCAATGTAGATCTTAGTGAGACATTATTTATAAAATTGTGAGCTAACATGCTCATTTCTGTATAAACGCCATCCTCCACACCTTTTACCTTTGCAAAAGCAAACAACGCCTTGGCGTAACGCATGGGAATAATACCTATATTCATTGTTTACGATTTTGAGACTGTCACTTCATCCAATAAACGATCAATCAAATCCATCTGCTCTTTGTTCTTGTCTAAATTAGTACGAATCACTTTTTCAGCGATCTCCACGGATAGGGAAGCTATCTCACGGCGAACAGCACGAATCGCTTCATCCTTTTCAGCTTGGATTTGAAGTCTTACTTCATCTAATTGCTTCTTGACTTCTAATTGCGCACTATCTTTGGCTTCCTTGATTATTTTATCACGGGTAGCCGATGCTTCATTCAGGATTTTTACCTGTTCTTCATGGGCCCTTGATATCAAAGCTTCACCTTCAACCTTAATACCAGCTAACTGTTCATTAGCGGATTTAGCAGCATCCAATGATTTTTCAATATATTGCTTACGCTCTTCCACCATCTTTGTGATGACAGGGAAACCGTATTTTGCAAGAATGATAAATACCAAGACGAAAGAAAGGAACATCCAAAATAAAAGTCCAAATTCCGGTTGTAATAATGACATGTTATTATAAAGCTAAGAAACAAATAACAACTGCGAATAAGGCAACACCTTCCACCAATGCAGCAATAATAATCATATTCATACGGATATCACCAGATGATTCTGGTTGACGGGCAATAGCTTCCATAGCAGAGCCACCAATTTTACCAATACCAATTCCTGCTCCTACTGCCGCAATACCTGCACCAATAGCTGCACCTAATTTACCCAATCCTGCTGCGGCAACTGCTGCCTGTAACAATACTGTTGCTAACATAACTTTTTATTTTTTTAATGGTTTATATTAATTCTATTAATTAATTCTTTATTTATTAAGCATGATGAGCTTCCACCTTAGATAGTCCTATAAACACAGCGGAAAGCATCGTAAACACATACGCCTGAATGTAGGCTACCAAAAGTTCGAGGCAATTCATAAAAATGCCAAAAAGCACTGATACCACTGTCATTGAACCATTCATTACCGGTCCCATAGAAGCTGTAATAAATACAAGGCAAACAAGGCTCAGGATAACAGAATGCCCTGCCAACATATTGGCAAAAAGACGAATCATCAAGGCAAATGGTTTAGTAATAATTCCCACGATCTCAATCGGGATCATAATGGGTTTCAACATTAAAGGCACCTCCGGCCAGAAAATTTCTTTCCAATATTCTTTAGTTGCAAATAAATTAACTGCCAAGAATGTACAAAAGGCCAATGTAAGTGTCACTGCTATGTTTCCGGTAACATTTGCACCTCCAGGAAATATAGGAATCAATCCCATAATATTATTAAAAAAGATAAAGAAAAACACCGTAAGTAGATAAGGAGCATATCGCTCATACCCCTTTCCTATACAAGGCTTTATTACATTATCATTGATATCCATAATAAATAACTCCATGAATCCAATAAATCCTTTCGGAGCTTTCTTAGGACTTTTCTTTGCCCAACGAGCGACTCCTAAAATCATTATACAAAGAAGAATACTATTAAGGATCATAGCAAAAGCTGTCTTCGTAATAGAGATATCAATAGGTCTCACTTCAGCCCCCGTAGCATCTTTCTCTACGATCTTACCTTGATAAGCTCCTTCTTTAGCAATATGGAAGCCCGCATATTCGCCTCCCGGGGAATCATGAAATTCAGAAGAAAGGAATACATGCCACTGACCATTACTTCCCATTACAATTACAGGAAGAGGAATGGTTAAATGCGTTTGTCCCCACGTAGTAATATGCCATTCATAAGAATCACCAATGTGACCAAAGACTATTTCTTTCACATCTACTTTTCCATCACCCTTCGACTCTTGAGCAGAAGCCGACAATGCAGGTATTAATATCAGTAATAATAACCACGTGTATCTACTTATATTATTCTGTAAGTTATTCATTCGTCTTTTTTCTTTTTAATACTCTTTTCAAAATTGAAATAAAAACATGTTTCCAATATCAGATAAATAAAATAAAAAATGCCTATTGCAACAACAAAATCTTTATCTCTTTCATCAATAAGCCACATATAAAATCCCATGAATATAATTGTTGCGATAACCTTAAGAATCTTCATAGCCAAATAAAGGTTGGCAATTTCAATATTTGTTTTCTTCTTACAAGTCCCTATCGCTATCACAAAGATGATTCCCATTAAATAATAAAACAACGGAATACTTGGATACCAACGAAAATATTCAGTTGGGAGCTCATTATAGACTACAATTCCTCCAATAATACCCGTTATTCCCATTACTACTGTTAGTATTAATAGGAACATTTTTTGCAACATGTTCATGAGATTTAAGGTTAAAAATTATCTGCTTGTCTATTCCACGCAGACAGAAACTTCGTTCTGTCTGACTTCTACAAATCCTTTTTTAATGGATAGCTCCTTTTCAACTCCGTCATTTGTCATCTTATATTTGATGATTCCCTCTTTCAAAGAGGATATTAACGGGGCGTGATCGTTAAGTACCGTAAACATTCCCAATGTTCCTGGAAATGTTACACTCTCAACTTCTCCTTTATAAAGAGAACGTTCCGGTGATAATATTTCTAATTTCATAATTTTATTTACTTATCAGGCCATAAAGCCAAAAGAGCAATTACTTAGCTTGCTCCAATAGTTTCTTACCTTTTTCAATAGCTTCTTCAATCGTACCCACATTTAGGAAAGCCGATTCGGGAAGATCATCTACTTCACCATCCATAATCATTTTAAATCCCTTGATTGTGTCTTCAATAGAAACCATGACTCCTTGTACGCCTGTGAATTGTTCTGCCACGGTAAAAGGCTGAGACAAGAAACGCTGTACACGACGAGCACGATTTACTGTCAATCGATCCTCATCAGAAAGCTCTTCCATACCAAGGATAGAGATAATATCCTGGAGCTCTTTGTTACGTTGAAGAATTTGTTTCACACGCTGGGCAGTATCATAATGCTCCTGCCCTACAACCAAAGGATCCAAAATACGAGAAGTCGATTCCAAGGGGTCTACTGCGGGATAAATACCCATTTCAGTAATTTTACGGCTAAGCACTGTGGTGGCATCCAAGTGAGTAAATGTTGTTGCCGGAGCTGGATCAGTCAAGTCATCAGCCGGCACATATACTGCCTGCACAGAAGTGATAGATCCATTCTTTGTAGAAGTAATACGTTCTTGCATGGCACCCATCTCTGTTGCTAAAGTAGGTTGATAACCTACTGCAGAAGGCATACGTCCAAGCAAAGCCGAAACTTCTGAACCTGCCTGAGTAAAGCGGAATATATTATCTATAAAGAACAAAATATCTTTTGGTACACCATCTTCCGCACCTGCGTCACGGAAGGACTCTGCGACTGTAAGTCCGGAAAGAGCTACAGAAGAACGAGCACCAGGAGGTTCATTCATCTGTCCAAACACCAAGGCAATCTGAGACTTAGCTACTTCATCATAATCCACTTTTGAAAGATCCCAATGGCCTTTTTCCATTGATTTCTTAAATTCATCGCCATAACGGATAACACCAGCTTCAATCATTTCACGAAGCAAATCATTACCTTCACGAGTACGTTCACCTACACCAGCAAATACAGAGAAGCCGTTTCCTTTTTTAGCAATATTGTTGATTAGTTCCATAATCAGCACTGTTTTACCTACGCCAGCACCACCAAATAAGCCAATCTTTCCTCCTTTTACATAAGGCTCTAAAAGATCAATTACTTTGATTCCGGTAGACAAAACTTCACGCGAAGTAATTAGTTCGTCAAATTTCGGTGGTTCACGATGAATAGGAAGTGCTCCTTTTTTCTCTAATGTATTCATTCCGTCGATAGCATCACCTATCACATTCATCAAACGACCTTTCACTTGTTGCCCAATTGGCATCATGATTGGGGACCCCAAAGAGAAAACTTTTAGACCTCTTTGTAGTCCATCAGTAGTTTCCATAGCCACTGTACGAACTGTGTTTTCACCAATATGTTGCTGAACTTCAACGATAATTGTTTTCCCGTTGGAACGTTTTATTTCCATTGCATCATGAATGCTAGGTAACTGTACTTTTCCATCCGTACTCTCAAAAGACACATCCACAACTGGACCAATTACTTGTGAGATATGCCCTATAATTTGTGACATAAGCTATTATTTTATTTTTTAATTACTTTTAAATTTCTACAAAAATGAGGAGATTCTTTAGGGTATGAAAGTCCTGTATTACTCGTTTATTGTCCTAAAAGGTATATATTAAATAATTTATCAGAAATTAATCTTAACCCTTTGTAAAATCCTTATAAAGACCGATTCACAAAGATAAGAACAAAATATCATATACAATTTTTTTTAGCTTCTTTTTAAATCAATAAACACTAATTTTATTTTATTTTAGACACGCAATAATGCTCTAAAGCTAACAAAACAAAAGGATTAAGTACTATATATAGTTATATAGGCAACTATTAATGATCTCTAAATCATTATTAGTTGCCTACCTTTTATAGATGTAATACAGCTCTTTTTAAACAGCCATAGTATATATTTCGTGATGCCAATAAGGCAATGCTATTGAAGGAAACAGAAAAAGAGAAGCGATGAGACTAATTACCCAAAGTATAATTAATATCCATTTTACACCTGAGGACATAGGTTTCCAACTTAAAAGCTGGCGAAAAATAGCATATACAATACTAGCCAAAGGGATGCCTACTAAAAAGAGTCCGGTAATACTAGCAAAAATAATATTGACCGGCGAAGAATAAATTACTCCCCAATCCATTAATGGAAATAAATGAATAAAAGCCGTTCCACCACCTACTGCTATGGAAATAGCCGCAACAATCAAAGCAAAGAATACAATGATAAACACAAAAAGCACAGGACTGAACACAATAGCAAGCAATACCAAAAAGACTTTAAGAAATGCCCCTACTATCTGCACAAAAGCATCGCCCAACTTCTGCAGCGCAGTCCTAGGTTTTCCGGAATTCATATAATCATTTACTCCACTCGACACCTTTTCAAATCCATCAGTCACTGTCTTACCAATATTCTCCAACGTAACCTTCTCCCCTCGCATTGCAAGCTTTTCAGCAGCCGTATATGCTTCAGGAACGAGAATCCAGCAAATAATATAAGCCAGCACAATAGCTCCACTACCAGCAGGCACAAGAATGATCATAACTACCCGTACCAGAGTAGGGTCCCATCCCATATATGCAGCAATACCAGATGCCACACCGCCCAGAACCTTATCGTCCGGATTACGGTAAAAATGGCGACGCCCCTGCCGCGTTTCTTTACTTGTGCCAGACTCCTGATGCGCTTTATCCGAAGTTCTTTCATCCTCATTTACCTCTTCATCCGAAAGTTCCTCCGGTTTTCCCATTCGAGTAATCACCTCCTCCACATATTCAATCGATATTACCTGAAATCCAGCATTCACTTTTTCCGTAAGAAGCTCGGAGATTCTTAGTTCCATATCTTTGATAATCTCTTCAGCACCTTTCTCTTTACGAAAGTGTAATTTCAGATTCGCAAGATAATTATCCAGTAAATGGTAGGCGTCATCATCAATGTGGAAGACCGTCCCTCCTAAATTCACAGTCAATGTTTTTTTCATTTTATTTTTCAATTAATTAGTTGCAATATGATTCACCGTTGCATTCAATTCTCTCCAAGAAATTTCCAGTTCACCCAAAAAAGCTTCTCCTTTAGACGTAAGTTTATAATATTTCCGAGGGGGACCTTGGTTAGATTCCACCCAATCATATTCCAACTGATCGTCATTTTTTAATCGTGTGAGTAACGGATAAAGTGTGCCTTCCACCACAATCAGTTTTGCCTCCTTCAGTTTTTGAATAATATCTGAAGCATAAGCAGGCTCCTTATGTAACAACAATAAAATGCAATATTCCAGCATTCCTTTGCGCATTTGTGATTTTACATTGTCAACATTCATACCCTCTTTTTATTTAATGAGACAAAGATAGGTATTGAATTAGTACTATGCAATACAAAGTACTATATATTAATTATAATTAACTAATTAGTCATAAATAAACTTCAAATTAATCCTTTATTACGAAATAATTATTAGAATACGCCATTCATTTATAAAAAAATAAAATACTAACACAAACATTACCACAATCTCAATAAAAAAGAGTTCTTGTTTTTACTGAAAAGCACTCAAAAGGAGAACAAAAAGCAGAGTCGCTACGCCAGCTAACAAAAAGACAACAATAATCCAAAAGATTAGTTTATGTGTTTGCATATCTATAAATTCGCTATTTTTGATTTTTATTCACACTTTCTTTATACTCCGTAGGAGTCATTACATATTTCTGCTTAAAGCACTTACTAAAATAACGTGGATCATTAATACCAACCATATAAGAGATTTGTGTCATATTATATTCACCCGTTTCAATAAGTTGGGCAGCACGTTTCACGCGCATTTCTTTGATAAATTCAATGGGAGCTAAACCTGTCAAGACTTTTAGTTTCTTAAAAAATACAGAACGACTAACAGCCAACTCTTGTACCAAGTCATCTACAATCAAGTCGCCATTATCCATATTTTTTTCCATTATTTCTAAAAGTTTATCCATAAACCGGCGATCATTAGAAGACATCTCTGGATGAATGGTCGTTTCTTTTACCAGTGGGGTCATCAGATTTGCACAATAAAGTTCCTGCAATTTATGCCGTTGCACTAATAAATTTTCTACTCTGGCCTTCAGATAAGTAGCACTAAAGGGTTTAGTTATATAATCATCTGCACCAAATTCTAGTCCCTGCAACTTACTTTCGATAGTAGACTTAGCAGTGAGTAATACAATTGGAATATGACTTGTTGTCATTTCAGCCCTTAATTCTTTCGTCAGCTCAATCCCGTCTTTGTTGGGCATCATAACATCACTAATAATCATATCCGGCACATATTTCAATGCTTTTTCAAGTCCCTCTGCACCATCATCCGCCTCAATTACTTGGAATGAAGAAGAAAAAACACTGCGTAAGAAAAAGCGTAATTCTGCATTATCTTCTACTAAAAGCAAGGTTTCCTTTGAAGAACCTGCTTCTTTTGTCAAAGTCTCCGTATACTCTAAGAATTTCCCATGATGAACATCTGCACTATTTAGCATCTCCTTCAGTTCAGGATCATGAGAATCCGAGAGGATAAACTCAACACTATCCTCATAATGCCCTTTACCTTTTAAAAAATGAGTTGTAAAGCAGCTCCCTTCACCTAATTTACTATCTACCTGAATAGTAGCCTTGTGCATTTCCACCAGTTCTTTTACTAAGGAAAGACCGATGCCCGAACTAGGCTGGTTGAATAAATTTTTATCTACCAAATTTTCAAATCGAGTAAACAAAGAACTTCTCTTATCGTCAGCAATCCCTATTCCTTGGTCTTTTACTCCAATTGCGACTGTATTATCTTCATCTTTTATAAAGACTTTGATCATTTTTCCTTGAGAGGTGAACTTAAAGGCATTGGAAAGAAGATTGAACACTATTTTTTCTAATTTATCTGTATCCACCCAAAGAGTTGGCTGTAGCTCATCGTCTTCAAGAATAAATTCAATATGATGATCTTCGGCCAAAGATTCAAAGTTATTCATAATTCGACGAATAAAAGGAACTACATCTATCTCCTGTACCTGCATTTTCATCTTTTTGTTCTGAATTTTTCGAAAATCTAAGATTTGATTAACCAGTCTCAGCATTCGGTCGGTATTAAGTTTCACCAAATGGAGTTGTTCACGAGCATCTTCGGGTAAATGACTATTTTTTAAAACAAACTCCACCGGACCTGCAATCAATGTAAGCGGCGTACGTAACTCGTGAGATATATTTGTAAAAAAACGCAATTTTATATCTGAGACCTGTTGTTCCACAGACACCTCATTCTTTAATCGATAGATGGTAAACAAAATATAAACAGCTACTAAAATAATCGCTAAGAGAAAGATAAAATAAAGTATATAGGCCCACGGGGTTTCCCAAAACGAAGGAAGAATGGTTATTTTAAGGCTGCGCACATTATTAACCCAAACTCCGTCACTATTGGTCGATTTTACACGGAACACATAATCACCTTTAGGAAGGTTAGTATATGTGGCAAAACGTTGTTTGTCTACGTACGTCCATTCTTTATCAAATCCCTCCAAAATATAAGCATACTGAATATTATCCGAATTTCTCATATCTAAAGCTGCATACTGAATGGTCACAATATTCTCAGTATGTGAAAGAATAAGCTCTTTTGTATCATCCAGACCTACTTTCAAAATTGATTTAGGACTAGGATCAATTTCCTTATTGGCAATCATTAGCTCTGAAAAAGTAATATAAGGCACATAGGTACTTTTTCGGATAGCGAGAGGATTAAAATAAAAAAAACCATTCGTGGTTCCAAAGTAAATCTGATGATTGGCTGTTATTTCGGAAGTGCCCTCATTAAACTTCACTTTGAATCCAAAACTTTTATCATCATAGTTTTCAAATTTCTGCTGCGAAGGAATAAATTTACTTAAACCATTTTCAGTACTAATCCACAAACTTCCTTTCGTATCTTCCTGCATAGATAGTAATACATCCGATGGAGCTCCGTCTTTCACAGTATAACATTTAAATATAGCCTTATCTTTTCCTATAGTTGAAATCAACTTATTCAGTCCTCCGCCGAAAGTAGACAAATAAAGTTCGCCCTTTTTAGTGGCATGAATCCAGTGCACATCATTATTACTTAAACTATGTATATCACTAGGTACACGGGAATAATGATTAAATTGGATTTCCTCCGGATTTGCAAAATTTTCCTTGAAAGAGAGTGCGCCGGAAGTTGTTCCAACCCATATATTTCCCTTATTATCGGCTGTGATATGACGGGCACGATAACAACGGTCTATAGGATAACCTTTCAGGTTATTCCGATGATTAATGAAAATATAACGTCCATTCTTATCTCGATCAATGTAATTAATGCCCCCTCCAAAAGTAGCGATCCAAATCCTCCCTCTCACATCTTCAAAGACACAGTAAATATTATCGTCACTTAGACTATAAATATCATCTTCATTATATTTAAAACGGGTCAAGCGGTATCGACTTCCTGACTTTTCGGCACGAATCAACCCCCCTCCCTTCATTCCAATCCAGATAATTCCTTTTTTATCTTGTGTAATAGAATAGGCTACGCCTTCTACTTTAGCTCCATTTAAAGAGATATTTCCAGATGCGGTAAGGTAACCCATGTAATTCCTATTAGGGTCGTATATACGTATTGTTCCATCTTTAAATGCAATCCATATATTTCTACTTTTGTCCTCAAAAAGAGCACGCGTTTCATTACTTAATGATTCGTAATCGTGAGGATAGGGAGTGTTTAAATGAAACTGGCTATCTAAAAAAGTAATTTTCTCCAGACCTTTGGAATGAGTGCTCATCCAAAGATTTCCTTGACGATCGGACATGGTCGAATGGAGTTTATTAGAAAAACGCCAATCAGGCGAGCCAGGTTTATTATAAAAAGGAATAATCTTGTTCTGTTTCCTATCAAAATAAGAAAATCCTCCACCATAAGGATGCACCCAAAGATAACCATTAATATCTTCATGAATGTGGAAAGAAGGTTGTGACCGAGAGGCGTTCCCTTGTTCGGCAGATACTATTTCATGCTTTACCTGATTGGTATGTGGATTAAAGTGAGTAACACCTCCTGCGCCAGCCAATTCAAACCACACTTCTTTACATCGATCTATATATGCCGACACTATTTTATTTGAAGGAAGATTAGCGCAAGTAGTGGTACTATAATGCATAATTTCTTTCATGCTCAAACGATAAGTAAAAAAACCGTCATCAGCAGTAGAAAAAACCATTTCATCTGGAGAAACTGAATTTACTGAGATTATGCTAGATTTGGTGGGAAGTTCCAACAATTGAAAGCGGCCTCCTTTTTTCTGCTGTCTCCACACCCTACCTTTATCCGAGCCAAAAAGTATTTCCGTTGGAGTCTCCTGCAAAGAATAGAAAGATTGATTCAATCGAGGTCGATTCTCTTTTGTTTCCACAAAATAAGAGACAGGCACTCTTTGTCCGGGTTTAATTACCGCTAGCCCGTTGTCAGTAAGCATCCATTCATTGCCCGAAGCGTCCTGATAAACTTTATAGACCTTTTGAGCGGGAAAAAGTCCGGCTTTCAGGGAATAGATGTCCGTTTTAAGTTTGTGAGTACCTTTATCCATTGTTGCCCGAATAGCTCCATCATTTTCAGTTAACAGCCATACACTTCCGTCCTTCATCACTTCGATAGAGAGAATATTGGCCAAAGTCCCTTCACCAGAAGAAGGGACCTGAATAAAAGTTTCTGCTTGAGGATTAAACCGATGAGCCTTGTTGTCATACGTCAACACCCAGATATATCCATAAGCATCTTCTACCATCCGATCCACCCGGTTATTTGTCAAGCTTATCAAATCTCCCTGACGAGCCTTGAATGTTTTAAATGTGTATCCATCAAATTTATTTATTCCGTCCCATGTTGCAAACCACATAATTCCTTTATGATCTTGCAACATACTCATTACTGTGTTTTGTGAAAGTCCGTCCTCAGAAGAATAATGCGTAAAAGAGCACTTTTGCTGCGCATAACTGCTCAGATAAGCTATCCAGAATAAAAATAGAAAGAAAAGATTCTTCATAGTAGCGTATTTGTTAACTTGAAATAGGAAACTCAAAAATACACAAATAAACAGTAAACATCGTTATTTTCTAATCTATAAATCAGTAAATTTCTAAACTCTTTATTAATTCTTTGTACAAAATATTTCAATCTTCTGTACAAAACAATAAATTCTTTTCTACATAAGATTAGATTGTTTTGTACAGGACTACAATAATATTTCTTAATCTTTTTAGAAACTAACGAACCTTCTGAATCAGTTTATCCACACCGTTCTTTGCCGGATTCCATCCATCCTCTCCAGAAAGGATCTGTTCTATCTCATAGTCTTTTAAATTTTTCAATTGATGAGAGTATAATGCTCTGGCACTTACATTAGCTCCCTCTCCCCTACTTTGGTATTCAGCAAAAAAACAATTCTTTTCAGCTTCCTTTTTTCCCCAATTATCCCATCCTTGTGGAATAATATGCTTTTCCATTTCACAGCGAATATAAACAGCCTTTGCATAAGGTCTCCACGGACGGGCAAGGCAAACTTTATCGACTCCCTCGGCAGCCGTTAATTTACAATCAAAGAATGTATAGCCATAAGCTTTACCTTGGTCAGTAGAAGGAGCGGTGATATAACCATTTCCTTTGCTATGAATGGTACAGCGGTTAAACACAGCAGTAGACCATCCGAAAATAAAATCCACTGTCCCCTCAATGTAACAATCTTCATAATATTCTCGGCTCTGCTTACCGTAAGTGTAAAGTGTATCTTGAAAACCCAGGAATCGGCACTTGCGGAACATCACTCGGTCACTGTCAATAAAAACAGCCACAGCTTGCCCTACTGGACCAGAGGTATTTTCAAAAGTAATATTTTCAGCAAAGAAGTCGGGAGCATAAATATAACAACTTGCCGAACCGGAAGTTGATTTATTCTCTCCAAATACGTTCTTCTTTGAAGCATAGTCATCATAAGAAATTACAGCCCCTTCTTGTCCAACAAGTGAAATATTGATTTTAGAAGTGGGAATAATCAGTTTCTCTTTATACACTCCTTTACGAATTAAAATTGTGGTACGAGCCTCTTTCCGAAAATCGGGAACAGCATTAATTGCTTCCTGTACGGTAAAAAAATCACCTGAACCATCTTGAGCCACTACATAATCATAATGGCGAATTTCTTTTCCTAATTCGGGAATTACTTTACCAATAGCATTTACAGCTAAACCAGCGACCACTCTTGCGCCATGTACATTGAGGTGTGTATCATCCTCTTTTCCTTTAGGACAACAAGGTACTGTATTTTGAGGAACCCACATATAAAGTTTCTTCGATGGCTCTGTGCCCAGCCCTTGAACCAGATCGCTGGTGATCTTATTCATATCAATATAAATAACTTTCAGCTCCTTAGCCACTTCAGCGGGAGCTTCACGATAACGTCCGTGTGTATCGGTAAGGAGACCATTTACATCAAAATTGCGTCTGGCGATAGAGTTAAACAAGACAGGAATTCCTCCTTTAGAACGAGTCTCCTTCACAAAACGACGAAGATTATCTTTAAAAGTCGTTTCAGGATTAGTATATCGGGTAGAATCTTTTATTTTTTCATCATTATGTCCAAATTGAATAAAGACATAGTCCCCTTTTTTCACCTGACTGATTACCTCTTCCCAACGTCCTTCATCAATAAAACTCTTTGAACTTCGTCCATTCATTGCATGATTATCAATTTTAATATTTTCGCTAAAGAAGCCAGGGAGCACATGTCCCCATCCCCGTTCGGGATTCCCTCCTTCAAGCGATTTGTTCGCCATGGTAGAGTCACCAATCATAAATACCGTTATCGATCTGTCTGCCTTAAATGCAGAGAAAATAAGAAAAGCAAAAAGCCAAAGAAAAATTCTATTTCTCATGATGATTTATAATAAATATTTCAGAGTGCAATTTTACAAAAAAAATGTCAACCAATGGTCTATTATCTATTGAATTATGTGCAAATATTATCTAAAAAGAAGGTTGGGAGCCTCACGCTTCCAACCTTCCATCCATGCAAAATGTTATATCATTATAAATGATTAATAACCAGGATTTTGAGTAAGTACTCCATTTAGTTCCATTGCCTTCAGCGGTATTGGACGAAGAATTTTATAATTGCCATCAGTACCTAAATAAGCATCCTTGCTAGGAATATCAGGATTATATCTCACTACGTAATCCATTAAACGCCCCGTACGCTTTAAGTCCGCCCAACGATGATATTCGCCAGCCAACTCACGGGCACGTTCATCTAAAATAAAATCAATTCCAGCTTCACCGGTTAATTGTGCTTCTGTAACAACTTGAGCCTTTGCCCTGTTACGTACTTCATTAACATAAGCCACGGCTTCTCCTGGTTTGCCAGCTTTAATTAAAGCCTCAGCAGCAATTAAGTAAGTCTCAGCAACTCGTGCAAGATAAATATCGTGCATAGAACTAGTCTGACTAAAGGCAGAAGTAGGATCATCAAACTTACGTATGCAGGCAACTCCATACACATCATCCGTCATCTTCTTTTCATAAGTAGTGATCTTGCCATTTACGTTGCGTCCGCTCGCCATCATGGGAATAATCAGTGTTCTTGCTCTTGTTGAACTTGCAGCTCTCCATGCAGCAGTATCAGCTACCGCCCATTCAGGAACATAATATGCATATACATTATCTTTTGCCAAATCAGCAGCTTTCATCGTATAATAATCATAATAATGATTGTAAAGTAGCGTCATAAATGTTCCTTCATAACGTTCATCTCCTTGTGAAAACAATTGATGTAAACGGAGCGTCGGAGTAAGATAAGAAGTAGTATATTTATGTCCAGCTTCGCTTCCGTTGAGGTATGCGCCAAATTCAGCCTGCTGCTTATTACCTTGTGTACTTGGATCAGAAACAGATTTTGAATCATACTGAACAGAAAAAATAATTTCTGCATTCTGTTCGTTAGCTATGCTAAATACACTCGAGAATGGAATAGTTAACTTCTGCCCATTAATCGCCAGATCAGCATAGGCCTTAGCATCCGTAAAATCAGAAGTAGAGCCATAAGATTCATATCCTCTGGTTAAATAAGCTTTTGCAAGAAAATGATTAACAGTTCTTATATCCACACGACCAAAGTTAGTACCCGAAGACAAAGTAATTAAATGGCTATCAGTGCTTGCAAGATCTTTCATTTCACTAATAATAAAGTCATAAACCTGAGCCGCCGGAGTGCGTTCCATCGAAGTTACAGGAGAAGACAAATGATCTTTAATCAACACTACGTCTCCAAAGTTTTGTACTAACAAAAAATAATAATAGGCACGGAAGAAACGTGCTTCATCTACATACTGATCCAGTTTTGCATTAGCTTCTGTTTTAGAAGAATAATAAATAACATCATTTGCTAAAGAGATGCCTTTATAGCAATCTGTATAGAATGTCTGCACACTTGCTGTTGTGTTAGAGTAACCAGCTCCAAGCAACCCTACCTTATCCACTGCCACACGACCGGAAGCATACAAATCAGTACCTGCAGAAAATAACCACGGATCTCCCCCATAAATGGTTCGCAGGGAAGAATAAGTTGAGTTTACTAAACTTTCAAAACCCACTTTAGTTTTGTAGAAATCACTTGTAGCAATATTCGATTTATTATCTTGATCAAGAAAATCAGAACAACTTGTTAATACAGCCAATGATATGACTGCAGCAAAAAATATCTTTTTCATCGCTTTTTCTTATTAAATTTAGAATTTCAGGTTCAAACCAATCTGATAAGTTACTGTACTTGGACCACCAGTACCATCACTTAAAGAAGCATCCGCCCATTCAGGATCGAATCCTTTATAATTAGTGAAAGTTATTGGATTCAGCACATTAAAGTACATACGCAATTGAGAAATCTTAGCTTTGCTAATTAAACTCTTTGGAAATGTATAGCCTACAGTAATATTTTTCACTTTTATAAAAGAAGCATCCACATAGTTGTTTGCTTTATAGGTTGTTTGTTTACCATTACCCCAGCCAAAACCACCGCCATAGTTATTTGTTTGATCATTATCAGGATAAGGATACGATCCCATCTTTCCCGCTGTATTAACAATCGTATTTCCACTAGCATCTAATCCACCAAAAGTAGGATTACCTTCGGGAACATAGAAGTCCATTTTCAACTTAGTACGTCCGCGATCAGAATAATCCGTAAATTCTTGTATAAAAGGACTGTAAACAGTAGAACCTTGTTTTGAATAAATAGAAAAAGAAAAATCAAAATTCTTATAATATAAACTAGAAGTAAAACTACCTGTCCATGACGGAAGAACATGTCCTTGAACTACACGATCATTAGAATCAATCACTCCATAGCCTGATTCACCTTGCTTCTGCTGATCTTTAATTTTCATACTGCCTTCATAAAAATGATAAACATTATATAAATCGGGATTATTTTTCAAATCTTGTGCTGTACAAATACCCTCATATTGCAGATCATACATTACATCGATGGGCTGACCAATAAACCAACCATCGGAAACCATGTCTTCTTTTTTACCATTCAGTTCAAGAATTTTGTTCTTGTTAGTAGCAAATGTAAAAGTGGTTTCCCATTGCCAATCCTTAGTTTTCACATTAAGTGTTCTCAGTAAAACCTCCAAACCGGTATTCTTTACTTTACCTACATTATTCCACATACTACCATTGGCTGCACCTAATTCTAACATCAAATCTTGTTGCATCAACAAGTCTTTAGAAATTTTATTATACCAATCCACAGAACCACTGATTCGGTTATTAAAAAATCCAAAATCCACTCCTAAGTTCAATTCAGATGTTTTTTCCCAAGTCAAAGCTTCATTTACAAATCCATTAGGACCATAACCTCCAGCCAAATTACCACCAAAAGCGTACCAGTATTTTGTATTAGCAAGTGCTTGAGTACCATAAGCAGAAACTGCTCCATTGTTTCCAGTTACTCCATAACTCCCTCTTAGCTTTAAGTTACTGAGCCAATCATTTTTTAAGAATTTTTCTTCACTTGCTCTCCAAGCTAACGCCATGGAAGGAAATGCTCCCCATTTATTTCCATCCTGAAACTTAGAACTTCCATCCCAGCGGCTAGATACTGTAGCCAGATATTTCCCTTTATAGGAATAATTTATTCTGCCAACGTAAGAAAGCATCGTAATCTTTGAATATGAACTTCCCGGATTAAGAATATCTGAGCCCGATCCCATGTTCCACCATGCAGTATTAAAAGGCATATTATCAGCAGTCATTTCGCTATCCTCATATTTCGAACTATAAATACTAAATAGCCCCATTGCATTCAAATTATGATCACCAAAATCATGGGAATAATTAATTTGATTATCCCAAGTGTATGAGAATGTTTCCTTGTTAGTTAAGGTTGCGGTATGATATCTTGTTTTAGCATTTTCTTCTGTATCCGGTCCATAATACTCACCTCTTCTACTCTTCAAATATGACGGAGAAAAAGTTGTTTTCAATATTATGCCTTTTATTGGTGTCAATTGCAAATACAGATTAGATAGTACATTATAAGTACGCGTTTTATCAGAAGAGTTTGCCATATCTAACAGAGGATTTACCGTTCCGGAAAATCCTGAAGGGAATCGTGAATCTTTACCTGGCTGATAATTCAAATCGCCATTTACATCATAAGGCAGCCAATAAGAGTTTGCGCGAAAACCATTTAAAACAGCATTTTTGCTACCATAATCATTATTAGTCATTGCCATGTTAACAGACAAACCTGCTGTAAAATAATCATTGAGTTGATGATCAATAGCTCCTTTCAAATTAAAGCGATCATATTTATCACCTAATACACCGTCCTCACTTTGATAACCAAATCCAATCCGATAGCTCAAATTCTTTGCGGCACCAGCTATGTTTACAAAATGATTTTGTTGCGTACCGTTACTTGTTACCAAGCTTGGCCAATCAATGTAAGACTTATTGGTATACATGTCTTTCATCTGCTGGCTATTTCCCGCCCAAAAATTGCCTAAATTACCATCTGTCATTGTTCTAACCGGATTCATGGCCGGAAGCTTTTTACTGCCAACGGCAGTAGTAGTATAACGCATAAAACGATAATCTGTCCATTCATCACCACTCATAAAGTCAGGCATACGGGCTATATTCTTGAAACCATAATAGCCATCATAACTAATAGAAGTTTTACCATTACCCGATTTTGCAGATTTAGTTGTTACCATCACCACACCATTGGTGGCACGGGAACCATAAATTGCTGTAGAAGAAGCATCCTTTAAAATATCAATGCGTTCGATGTCTGCCGGATTCAAAAAATTAATATTATCAGAGACCACCCCGTCCACTACATATAAAGGGCTACCTCCTTCTAGTGAACTCTTACCACGAATCTGGATATTAAAGCTTTCACCCGCCCGGCTGGAAGATTGTGATATATCCACTCCGGCAACTTGTCCCTGTAAAGATTCCATCACAGTGGTAGAGCCTTTTGCTACAAGTTTATCAGTGCCAACTGAACCAACCGAACCTGTAAGATCACTTTTTTTCACTGTACCATAACCAATCACTACTACTTCATCCAGATTTTGGGCATTGCTTTTTAATACAATATTAAAAACCGATTGATTACCAACTGAAAAAGATTTTGGTTCATAACCGATATAGGAAACCACTAATGTAGCTTTTTCGATAACACCCGAAAGAGAAAAATTGCCATTAACGTCGGTAATCGTTCCGTTGGTAGTGCCTTTTATCAAGATATTGACCCCAATCATGGATTCACCAGTTTCGTCTTTAACCGTTCCTGAAACTTTTCGCCCTTGAGCAAAGGCAAAAAAACAGAGCAAACTCATAACGAGAGTTACAGATGCTCTTTTAGCTAGTTTGTTTAGATACATACTTGTTATGCTTTTATAGATTAAATTTAAAAAGATAAACATTAAATATTCTGTTAACGAGCACGAAGATAGAAGAAAATGAAACTTTTCAATGTGGAGATTCTGATATTTTATGTAGAAAATTTGATATAAAAAAAGCAGGTAGTGTACTACCTGCCGCTTTGTATCTGTTGTTCAATTACTTATAGGATATACAAGGATACCAACTATTATTTACTTTAAAAATATTTTCTATTGAATATTCTGCCGCTTCTTTCTTTTTTAATTGTTTACACCATCCTACTCGTTCTAAAGTAGAAGCTCCCTCACCCGTATTCATATACTCTCCATAACGTGCGGTTTTTTCATATTCAGTTTTTTTCCAATTCTGCCATCCGGCTGAAAGAATATGTTTGCCCAATTGACAGTTCATAAAAACAGTAGCAGCATAAGGTCTCCATGGGCGACCCAAATACACTTTTGTCACACCAGGAGCAGCAATCAATTTGCAATCCTTAAATACATAACCAAACTTCACATCTTGTGGTGTAGATGCTGCTGTAATATAAGAATCTCTTTTACTATAAATGGTGCAATGTTCAAACAAGGCTGTAGAAGGTCCGAAAATAAAATCAGTAGTACCTTCTATATAGCAATTTGAAAAATAAAGACGTGCTCCTTCAGCACCTGTGTAAACAGTGTCCTGGTTGCCAAGAAAACGGCAATTTATAAAAATCAGCCGATCTCCTTCTGTATGCAAAGCTACTGCCTGTCCCAGTTGTTCTGCATTATTTTCAATTGTCAAATTTCGGAAAGTTATATTATCTCCTTCCACTTTAACAGTATAGGAACGAAAAGTTCCCATTTTATTAATATTTGCATGATCATCATAAGTAATAATTGTCTTTTCTGCATTTTCACCTACAATCTCTACATTCTTAAGCCAGGAAGGAATTATTACTTTCTCTTTGTAGAGTCCATTTTTTATATAGATAGTAACCGTATAATCCATGAAAGCACGTGCACTCTCCACAGCCTCCTGAACATTTCTAAACTTCCCGCTTCCATCACGGGCTACAACAATGGTATCTTGCCTTTGTGCTTGAACTGTAGTACAAAACACTGTCAACAATATAAAAGTCTTAACTAATTTGAAAAACATAATTACTTTATTTTATTACTAATCAATTATTTGAATCAAAAAAGTGGAATATGGGGCATTAATTTACACTTTTCAATATAATTGTTCCCGTTCCAAACTCGCCAGAATAAACGGACCAACAGCCTTGGGATCATTCGTACGAATTTTCTCATTAATATAGTAATCATAATCTCCTGATCGATAAACTTCACCTCCCAAGCCTGCGACAGCACAAGCTTTAGTTATAGAAACCAGACCATTCTTATCAACTTCTATAAAGCGGTTAAGTATTCCTTTATATCCTGTTTCCGCTACCTTTGAATAAGAGGCATTAATATATCCCATACGAATAGCTTTATACAACGTATAAACAAACATTGCCGAACAAGAAGACTCCAGGTAATTTCCTTTATCTCCACTTCTATCAATCACCTGATACCAAAGACCACTTTTCTTATCTTGATTTTTTTTAATCTGAGTAGCCACATTATTTAGAATATTCAACATAGAATCTCGTCCGGATTCATTTTTAGGAATAAAATCAAGTGCATCTACTAGTGCCATAGCATACCATCCCATTGCCCTACCCCAACAATGAGCACTCTGGCCAGTTTTCTTATCAGCCCATTTCTGTTCACGACTTTCATCCCAGGCATGACGATAAAGCCCGTTAACCGGATCATATGTATGACGGGCAATCACCACAAATTGTCTAATCACATCTGCATAATCCTGTGGACGATTGTTACGAAAAGCATATTCAGCATAGAAAGGGGATGCCATATAGATTCCATCCAGCCACATTTGATGAGGATAAATCTTCTTATGCCAAAAACCACCTTCTCGGGTACGAGGTTGACTATCGAGCTGACTTCTTAATAAATCCAATGCCTTTTTATATTTTTCATTTTTGGTTTGTTTATAGATGCGAAAAAAGAATTTACCAGTATTTATGCGATCTAAACTTAATTCAGAAAGTTTATAAGTTTTAATACTTCCATCTTCATTAGTCATTGTATCGGCATATGCCAATGCATAGTTAAAAAACTTTTTATCACCATATTGTTCATATACATTAAGCATTGCTCCCAACTCCAGACCATGGCAATAATCCCATTTTGGCTTTGGTTGAAAATCCAATTGCCATGATTGGGGACAACGAATCATTTCGGATTCAGACATACGCACTGACCACGGTAACTTATCTGAGACTTTTTCCTGAGCAAAGACTGTTGACGCACAAAAAAAAGCACCGACAAAGAATACTCTGCAAATTGTTTTAATCATTGTTTTTTCTTTTTGGTTTTAGATTTATCTCTTTCACATGCAAAAATAGAGACTCTGTTTCAGATACCTGTCTACTTTTTAATAAAAATGGTGTATTTTTTAAATATTCCGTACGATTTTAATCAATAGGCTTCCATCTATCTTCTATCTACAAAATAATTTAGATAAGAAAAGCGACTAACTGTTGCAAAAAAGAAAATAAACTCCTAAATTCGCAGATAAACATTTAAACTCACAAATGGAATTTGTAATTATTTTGCTTCTCTTAATGCTCAACGGAATCTTTGCCATGTACGAAATTGCATTGGTATCATCTAGTAAAGCCCGATTGGAGACACTTGCAAACAGAGGTAATTTATCGGCTAAAAGTGTACTAAAACAACTAAAAGAGCCAGAAAAGTTCTTTTCTACTATCCAAATAGGTATAACTCTAATTGGCATTATATCCGGTGCTTTTGGTGGAGTAGCCATCGCCGATAGCGTAACTCCTTATTTTGAGATGATCCCTGGCTTGGGACCTTATGCAAAAAGCCTTTCTTTTATTATCGTAATAGCTGTTATTACCTATTTATCCCTTATTATCGGAGAGTTAGTTCCTAAATCCATCGCATTGTCCAATCCAGAAAAAATAGCAACAAAACTAAGCCCCTTTATGTCGATAATCACCAAAATTTCTTATCCTTTGGTATATCTACTGAGTTTCTCCACAAGACTGATGAATAGAATGCTTGGAATAAAAGGACATGTACGCTCTATTACTCAGGAAGAACTGAAGATGATTCTTCATCAAAGTTCGGAGCAAGGAGTAATTGATAAAAACGAAACAGAAATGCTTAGAGATGTATTTCGCTTTGCCGATAAGCGAGCCAACGAACTGATGACACACCGTACAGACACAGTATCTCTTCATACTGACTATACTCAAAAAGAGGTACTGGACATTATCGATCAAAAGCATTTCAGTAAGTATCTGCTCTCAGACAATTCGCAGGATGAGGTTATCGGAGTAGTATCGGTCAAAGACATTATTTCAATGATTGGAAACGACCGCCCGTTCGATTTAAAAAGTATCTCACAGCCACCGCTTTTTATTCCCGAAAGTCTTTATGCTAAAAAAGTACTAGAACTATTCAAGAAAAATAAAAATAAGTTTGGAGTAGTGGTCAATGAATATGGCGGTACAGAAGGTATTATCACTCTGCATGACCTTACAGAAAGTATTTTCGGAGATATTCTTGAAGAAAACGAAGTGGAAGAAGAACCTATTATAAAACGGCAAGATGGTTCTTATTTAGTAGAAGCATCTATGAACATTGGTGATTTTATGGAGGAGATGGGAATTATGTTCTATGATGACCTCGAGAATGAAGACTTTACTACGCTGGGAGGTATGGCTATGTTTTTCATTGGACGTATACCTCGTGCAGGCGAAACTTTTACCTATCATAATTTGCAGTTCGAAGTCGTGGATATGGATAACGGAAGAGTAGACAAACTCCTAGTTGTTATTAAATAAAACTAATTTTATCACATTAATTATTCATTATGAGAAAATTACTCCTTATTTTAGCCCTTGGGGCTATGGTGTCTTGTCAACAAAAAACAAAAGACACAGCAACCGCTAACGGATTGGCAAAAGACAGTACAGAAATGAATCTGAATCCTGCTTTGGGCAAACTACAAACTAAAACCTTTGAAGGTTTACTTCCGTCTGAGGGAAAAGGGCTTCGATACACATTAACCGTGAAAAAGCAGGAAAAAAGTGAAGAAGGCAGCTATGAATTGCTGAGAACTTACATTGAAGGGAACGAAGGAAAAGACATTACATATGTATCCAGAGGAACCTTTAAAACCATTCACGGCACAAAGGCAAACAAAAAAGACACTGTATGGGAATTTACTCCTCAGAAAAATAAGGAAATAAGTTATTATCTTGTAGAAGGAGACAGTATTATTATGCTATCTCAGACAATGGAAAAAACGACTACGTGGAAAAAATATGTGCTCAATCTAAAGAAGTAAATAATCGAGCCAGAATATCTCTACTTTAAGAAATTGCACATTTTATAAAAAGTATTATTGAATGCCTCATCTACCGCATCGGCTATGGAAGTCAGTGCGGGAAATGGGTCTTCATGTTTATAAGCATACGGGAAGTCTAAAATATCTACTTCAATAGGAATATCCCGCTTTTCTCCTTGCAAAGTATTAATCACTTCATAAGCCGGAACCACCCTATCTTTTTCTAATGTAACCGCATATATACGACTATGCATACTAAGAAAAATAGCTTCCCTAAATTCTGTAAATTCTTTATAATTAAGCATACTACGAAAGTTTACTCCTTCTGGATGAGAGAAACTTAAATAAGTGCAAAGTAGTTCATCACGCTTCATATGACTTTCAAGGTGTTCCACTACAAAAGAATAAAGGCTCACATTTGCTTCACTATCCAATATAAATTTGGATACGGGAGAAAGGCGATTAAACACTGCCCCACCACAAAACATACATAGCCGGGAGTGAGAGAAATAGCCGTTTTTATTTGTCATCATCAGAATCTGAGCCAATAGACTACCAATGGAATAAGAAAAAAAATCAATGGATGCATCGGAAGCTATATCCGAATGTTGATTCGCTTTTATGCTTTCCACCAAAGCAATAGCATCATAATAGGTTTGTAAACCTGACCAAATAAAGCGTTGAGGTTTATTATGCAACCGAGTGCTAATCGCTACATTAGAAAGAGTAGAACAGATCACTTCAGGATGTCTCTTCTTTCGTTGCTGGCTGATGGCATACATTTGGTGAGAATCACTCCAACTCAGCGGAGCACGATTCATGTGAAAAGCAATTGGAAAGAGCAGTACTGCTTTTCCTGTTTTATCAATCAACGTTTTAGCCCAGGTAAAATACTTTGCCCAATGTTTTTCATTAAATCCATGAAACAACAAAATAACACCTTTTACCTTTTCATTGCCTGCAGGACGAAACAAATGATAGCGAAAATGAATATTCTCAGGAATCTGAGCATCACTCATATTGAGCATTTTTTGAATAATATCCGGTTCATAATCGGGGTCAGTAGACGAACAATACTCATAAGTATCATGGTTGAAAGCTCCTCCTGGCAATATATCTGTAAATTGGGACTCAAAATTAAAATTACGGACAATTACAGAATCATCAATTTTAATCTCATCACTTTCATAGTTAATTAACTCTTTAAGCTTGGTATGTAAATCAATGTATTTCATATTAATCATCTCCATTCTATATTTTTAGCAAATATAAGTATAAATATGATAAATAAAAATTCCATTAAATAAATTTATAAATAGAATACACCCTTACTAGTTTGTTTTTTTACTTCCTTAAACTTAAAATTATCTATTCTTTTCGTTCTTCATCACTAGCAGTGAGCTCTTCCAATGTTAAATTCAGAGCCGCAACAAAAGGAGTTTTTCTATAAATACAATCTATCATCTGGCAATGATTACAATGTTTCTCCCAACAAGGATCAGAATGTGTGGTAACTAACACGCGATCAGAATATTCTGCAGAAAGAATACTTCTTAGTTCTTCACAAGCATGATGTCCTTCTATAGTATTATAAAACCATGGCAAAGTTAGATCACAATCCACAAATAAATAGCTGCCGTATTTTATTATTTTCATATTATGAATATCCACCCATTCAGGTTTTCTATTATTCAATATAGCTTGCAACATTTTATGCAGAATTACATCATCAGCCTTATCCATCAAGTTGGCCACCGTCTTTCTCAGGATGAGGATACCAGTAATCAAAATTACTGAACCAAAGATTAATGCCAGCGTACTATCAATCCATCCAAGGCCTGTGAAGTAGAGCAGAATAAGTCCGGTCACAAGTCCCACCGTAGAATAAGTATCTGATTGTAAATGTTTTCCTCCGGCTACCAACGCAATTGAATCATATTTTTTCCCTACACGAATACTATACCATCCCATTACATAATTCATGATTCCAGCAACAATAATCACTGCAATACCAATATCCAACTGACCAATAACAGCCGGTTCAAAAAGGCGTTTGAAACCTTCAAAGACAATTAATCCACCTGCCATTATAATAAGCAAGGCCTCAATAGAAGCAGAAATTAATTCAATTTTTCCATGACCAAAAGGATGTTCCTTATCTTTAGGCTTAGCCGCATATCTTAAACTAAAAAAACTGATGAGTCCGGCTACCACATTCACAATGCTTTCCATAGCATCTGTTAGGATTCCTACAGAGTTAGTGAGATAGAAAGCTATAAACTTTCCAATTAAAATAAGTAAAGAGAATGAAACAATCCATCCCTGTACTTTTTGTTTAAAAGTATCTTCTTTCATTGAATGGTAACATAAAGTATATAAAATGAAAAAGCAAAGATACTTTTATTTTAAACTTTACATTCTGTTTTGTGCAAAAACATTAAGAGATAAAACCTTATTTATACTCAGTATGCCTAAGTAGGAAAGCTTTAACATAACTACAAGTAGGGATTACCTTTAAATTATTATCGCGTGCATAGTCCATTCCATATTTTACTAATGCCGAAGCTATTCCTTTACCTTCCAATTTTTTAGGTACCCAAGTATGAGTAAAGTCTAGCCCACCAATAAAAGGTATATACTGTACATAAGCCACATTCCCTTCAACAGTTGTTTCAAATCTACAGGCATTTTGATTGTGTGTGATTGTATATTCCATGATCTTCTTTTTTCTAATAAAAAACAGAATAAGAGCCCATTTAGTTCACTAAACTTTTCATTATAGAAAACAGTCCTATTGTTTTAATTTATTTATTATTTAAATATCCTTCTGTCCACCCGGGTATACCCGTTTCCTACACCTGGATCTACTCATATTCTCCACCCGGATATACGAGAGCCCTACATGGGGGTGGACAGGGTAATAACTACGATATCAAAAGCGCGTGACTTGCGTACAAGCGCGTGACTTCTTTTTGGAAGTCACGCGCTTGTATTTCATTTATTATTAGTACTTTATATCTTTTTCGCGTGACTGCGTGACTGTTTACTTTCTTTAGTCAATTGAATCAAATACCTACTATTTATATTAGATTCTCTATTTCTTCAGCAATCTTAGTTGCTTGTTTAATGCGATCAGCCATGCCAATGCCGTCCCTGATTCCTCCGGCCAAAATCAGCCCTTGGTATTGTCGCTGAATATTTTCTAAGCTTGCCAATCTTTGTTCACTGTCCGCCTCATACTGGGGGATGGCTTGTGTATGGCGGAATATCTTAATCTTCTCAGGAGAATAATCGACGGGAAAGTTCAGCATATTGTGCAATTCCTCTTTCACTAATTGCTTTAAAACCTCATCTGTATAAGATAAGTATTCAGGATGTTTACTTCCTCCGATAAAAAAGGAAAGTGTGCCACCTCCTTCGGGACAACGATGAGAAAAACAGGAGGAAGGAAACAATATTCCCAGCATTTTCTGTTTTTCACAAGACGGAATCAATCCGCCAAAAGCATTAGGCACATGCCCGTTGGATTCTTTTATCCCTACCCCTATCTGAATAACCGGAGCATAATGTAGATTGCTGATCGACTCCATTTCTTCTTTGGCGATAAAAGGAAAAAGAGAGGGCAAAGCATAAGCTGCCGCGGTAGAGACGACATAACGGGAATGAATGCTTTCTTCGCTATCGGGTAAAATAGTTTCCCAGCCATTATCAGCAGGGTGAATATCTATCTGGCTAACCGACAAACGGATATTTTCTGATTTAATCTCATCGGAAAGTGCTTGCGCAAGATTTTCAAAACCTCCTGATACGGAAAAAACTTCTTTGGTAGCCATACGGTCACGATCAGTCTTTGGTTCGGATGCTTTTTTTATCGCTCCACGGATAAAACTTCCGTAATTTTGTTCCAAGTTATAGAGTTTGGGAAGAGCAAAACGAGTGACTAGTTTATTTGGATCTCCGGCATAAATACCCGAGATAAAAGGATCAACCGCATAATCTAAAAAAGATTTTCCAAGTCGACGACGAGTCAGACTTCCTACACTTTCAAAAGGGTCATCCCCTTTTTTACGAAGTGGTTCAAAGAGGATGCGGATTTTATCATTCCAAGTAAACAAAGGAGTCTTTATTGCAGAAAGCAAACCGGAAGGTAAAGCATGAAACGTGCCGTTTTTCCAAATGAGACGTATATTAGCCTCTTTGCGGGCCGCTTCCAGTGAACAACGGGATTGAAGCATCTGAAACAGTTCTACTACGTCGGCATTGGAAACAACTCCTGTATTGGGACCCGATTCAAAGACAAAGCCATCCTCTCTAATGGTTTCCATCTGCCCGCCCACTTTAGCATTCTTTTCCAAAAGAAGCACTTTCTTTCCTTTCTTTATCAACAAAAATGCCGTGACAAGTCCCGTAATTCCGGCACCGATAACAACCACATCGACCTCTTTATCTTTCATAAGGCGTATTTTTTTAAACAGGTTTTGAATATAACTTAGTGTTTCCTTTCATCAATGGATCAAAGGACGCAGCCACATTACGGACAAAAAGAAACCCTTCTGGTGTAATTCGTAATTCTTCAGGTGTATAGGTGATAATTCCATCTTTTTCAAATTCGGCCAAACGCTCTTCAGTATAAGAGACCGACTGTTTTATCGTATCCACATCTATCCCGATATGGTCAGATAAAACTTTCCAATTAAGGGCATTATTACACATCAAGGTAGTAACTACCTCCTTTATAATTTGTTCTCCACGGCTCAGCTCATATCCTTTGATGATAGAAAATTCACCGGCATTCATCTTTTGAATATATTCCGGTATATTTTTTGTATTCTGACTGTAAGCCATGGAAAGCTGACTGATGGCGGTGACTCCAAATGCATATACCTGACCGGTGGTTTTCCGTGTACAGTATCCCTGAAAGTTCCTGTGAAGCTGACCAGATTGAAGCGCAATATTCAGATCATCATCGGGTAAAACAAAATGATCCAATCCGATAGGTTGATAGCCGTTCGAAGTAAGAATACGTTTGGCGGCATCATACATTCCACTCTTCTCCTGAGGAGAAGGTAGTCCGTTCTTTTCCAGAATCAACTGTGCTTTGTTTACCCATGGTACATGAGCATAAGAAAAGGTTACCAAGCGATCTGGTTTCAATAAAACCGCCTTTTGAAGGGTTTCTTCAAAGCTTTCAACGGACTGATAGGGTAATCCATAGATAAAGTCCAGATTAATGGAAATGCCATGCGTTCTTAATAATTCAAAAATAGTTTCCATATCCAGTAACGATGGTTTTCTATTTACTCCCTTCAGCACCTTCTCATTAAAATCCTGCACACCAATGCTGCAACGGGTAAAGCCCGCCTTCACTAACTCCAACCAATTGTTTCCATCCAAATAAGCAGGATGACACTCGATAGCAATCTCTGGAACATCGGTACACGAAAAGCCGGACAATAAGAGTTCATTGATTTCTTGTAAATAATGAAGCGGAATGCTACTCGGACTTCCTCCGCCATAATGTATCTGAGATATTCTTCTATTCTTATCAAGTAAAGGTATCACCTTTCGAATTTCTTTTTTCACCGCTTCCACATATGCCGCAACGACTTCGTCCTTTGCCATCGGATAAGAATTACATCCGCAGTAGTGACAAAGATGTTTGCAGAAAGGAATATGAATATAAAAGGAAAGATTCTCAGGCAAACTCCGGTTAGACTCAATCACCGATCTTTCAAAATCTTCATTCGTAAATTGATCATTGAAATAATTTGCCGGGGGATAACTAGTATACCGGGGCGTGGGGACATTATATTTAGCCAACAACTCTTTATTCATGACGAGACAGTTTTTTTAAAACAAGTGAGAATATAAACTAATGACAATACAGCCAAGCCGACCTCCGCAAGGAACAGTCCACTGTAACCCAGACAATCAGCAAGTTTACCACTGCTTACGGCAATAATCATACTGCTTAAGTGGGTAATCACCGTTTGCAAAGTGAAGTCCGTTCCTTCCCTCCCTTCTCTCACATAATCCATGGCAATCGTGTAAACTAACACGGAAGAGAGTCCATAACTTCCCCACAAACAGAAGATGGCTACATATAGCAGTACGCTTCCGGGAGTGGAAAGAGACAGAAAATAGAACAAGAGTGTGGTTGCCAAAATGATGCAGGCAAAAAGAATACGGGAATAATACCGTCCCAAAGAACGGATCACATAGCCGCCCGCACAAGAACAAAGACAACCGGACAATGAACCAAATACACCAAACATAAATCCTATTTCACTCGTTTTATATCCTAAATCCACCAAATAAGGTTTCACCATTGCCAGTGTGCCAATTATACCGGAATAAAACAGAATCAGGAAAATTAGTTGGCGACTGATTCTTTTTTGCTGAAAGAAAAAAAGAATATCTTTCATGCCAATAGGCGTACGACCTTGCTTAGAGGTGAAATCCTTATCTTTATAAAATAAAAGAGGGACCAATGCCAGCATCACAAACAAAGAAACACAAACTAGTAAAGTAGTCCATCCGGTGTGTTTATAGAGCAATAACAATAATCCTCCACCAACTAACGATCCGGCAAAACTGCCCATGCTTTGCATACTGTTACCCAAACTTCTTTCCTTACGGTTAAAAGAAAGAGCGGTAAGTGCATCGGTAGCAATATCCTGGGTTGCCGAAGCAATAAAAGATAAGATAACCAACATCAAGATGGTATAAAAGCTTGTTTTCAAATCAAGAAAGGCTACCAGTAAAATCAAAACCGCATAAACCGTTTCGGATGAAAAAATCCATCTTTTATAAGTGTTCAATTCCGAAGTACGCTTGTCTACCACCGGCGCCCAGAGAAACTTCACAATCCACGGAAGTTTGATTAATTGGAGCAAGCCAATGGCACTCAATGAAAAATTATCCTGCCGCATAAGTACAGGTAGTAAGGTACTGAACAGGCTCATGGGTACAGACTGGGCTATGTAAAGCGAGAAAAAAGTCAAAAGTTTATTTGGATGGCTTGTTTTCATTATTTTATTATTTGATCGTGAATGAAATGGTGGTTCCAAAAGTCGTCGGTTTCCCTTTTTGTGCAAAAGAGTTTCCCATTTCAAAATAATAAGCCACATAATCCTGCGAGGTGGCATTCTTTATCCACAAGTCCACGGTTAAGTTTCCTTTATGAGCAGATACTTTCCCATTAAGAATACCATAATAAGGTTGACTGACTATATTTTTTTCGTTCCAATAAAGTTTTCCCGTACCAATATATTGAGTAGAAAAAACAAGTCTATCGATGTATCTGGAACGAAGATTCAAATTATAATCACCACCCAACATCACCGTTTCTCGGGGAACATAAGGAATATAATTTCCTGAATAATCGGCTGAGCCAGACTGATAAGAACGGAATTTAGCTTCTGTGTAACCATAACTCATTTGCAAGTCCAAACCTTTGCATATATGTCCCTGCATAGCCAGCTCCACTCCCTTACTGTAAGACTTCCCGGCATTTACTAACATGGTACCGACATTACTAATAGGCGGTATTTGAGAAATTTGCTGATGCCTCCAGTCAATATAGAATAGAGAAAAATCGCCCTTCAACCGATCGGCAAAGCAAGAGAACTTCCCTCCCACTTCGTAATTCCAACTATATTCAGGATCAAAAGTCTGCTCCTTCTCTGTATCAAAAGAGACATTGAATCCTCCTGTTTTATAGCCTCTCGTCACAGTTGCATAAGTCATGTTACGGGGAGTAATCTGATATTGCAAAGATACTTTTGGAGTAAGTTGGGAAAATTCAAGATCCGTATTAAGCGTCTGCAACGTTTGCGCCTCTCCTGAGACAATCTTCATTGAAATATATTTTTGGCTGGCCTTTTCATAATCAAGGCGCAGACCGGCAGAGGCAGATAATCCTTCAAAAAACAAGTCTTTATAACTGGACTGATGATAGAAGGCAAGTCCACTGGTAGGAGAATCATAATCTTTCAGGGATGGACTATTGTCCACTGCGTTAGTAGTGCCCTGATGAAAAGCAAAAACACCATTGAGCCATGCATAACGTTCATTCCCAAAAGATTTCATTTCCACTTCTTCAGATACCATGTGTTGGCGCTGCTTCTGAGTTACAAAGAAGGTAGGTTTAGGACTAAAGTCCTGATCAATAGCCTGCCTATCATCAAAATATTGATAGCTTGTTACTGATTTTAGTAAAAAGTACTCAAAGGAATAGTTCATCGTCAATCCACTGGTAAGTATTCCATGCCGATAAGAACTATAATTATTATAGTCCACATTACCAATCTTTCCGGTTGTCATATCCATAAGCGCATACGGATAACCACCCTGATCCGAATATTCATAGTTAACAAGTAAATTTGCATTAAATCGCTGACTTGCTTTCCAGTATAATTTTAACTTACCTGAAGCTGCATTTAAATTATCAACTGCGCTACCCGTATATTCATTCTTAAAAAAGCCATCGGAATGTTTATAATTTCCAGAAAGAGAATAACCAAACGAATCACTCGCTTTTCCATAATAAGATCCCGAAAATGCTGTCTGCCCATAGTTAGCAGCCGTTACACTCAAAGTGGCACCATGATATATTAATGGATTCTTAGTATACACATTGATAATTCCCCCCATAGTATTGCGCCCATAAAGAGTACCTTGCGGTCCGCGAAGCACTTCTATTCTTTCCACTTCGTTGATATCCAGATCAAACACGGATTTATCAAAAAAAGGAATTCCATCCATATACAACCCCACAGAAGGGGAATTAATTTTAGAGCCAACGCCACGAATGTAAATAGGGGATGTCAACTTGGAACCATAGTCTGGAAAAAATAGATTGGGAATGTAAGCACTTAAATCTTTCAATCCAATAATATTTTTATTTCGAATCTCACTCAAGGAAAGAGAGGAAACAGAAGCAGGAATCTCACGGATATTTTTTTTCTCTTTATAAGAAGTCACCACCACTTCGTCTAAAACCACATGATGCTGACTAAGCGTATCATTCTCAATAGGGTTCGATTGTATATTCTGGCAAAGGGCTAAGAGAGATACTAAAATAGTTGACTTAAGCATTTTAACTCTAAAATTAATTTTTGGCAAAGGTACTATTTTTATTGGGAATCATGCAATCCTCATTAATAAGGATTCTTGATGTTAAAATTTGTATAATACAAATAGCAATGTGCCAAAATAATCTCATTAAAGACTATATTGGCACATTGCTATTTCAAGTAAGTTAAGTGAGTTACTTCATGATTTTAAAATTTTGAGAAGTTCCATCTCTAAATAAAACATGGATAATGTAACAACCTAAAGGCAAAGTAGAAGCCTCAACAGTAATTTTATTATTAACACTCTCCATTAACATTCCATTGACTGAATAGACTTTTATATTGCCCAATTCCTTGTCTGCAAGTATTTTTATTTGAGAAGTTGAAGCATCATAATACGCAGTTGCACCAACATAATTCTCAATATTTTCAATTCCAACCGAAGGAAATGTTGTCTGATGGTCAATATAAAATAAAAATCCATGCGCAGGAATAGGAATAGTCCTTGTCGCAGAGGTAACATTGAGCTGATCTCCGGTCATCAAATCATACCAAATGCCTGTTTTGGGAAAAGTAACTGTTGAACTTATAGCTATATCCTGTAGGTTAGAAACTGCCACCACACTCAAATCATTATGCGAGATTACTACACTTTTTCCATTATTCCAGTCGCTCAAAGCTAAACTTCGAGTTACGGTTCCCTGACTAAATGCATTTGGATATTGTAATCTCAAATTAAGCACCCTACTATAAGTTTTATATAAATTTAGTCGTTCTGGTATATCCAGATAATCCCATTTAACAGGTTTAGCTGCCGTTCTGTCTCCTCCCTCATTGATGGAATAATCATATCCTAATTCTCCAAACTGCCAAATCATCTTTGATCCCGGTACAGCAAAGAAAAGCGCAGCTTCTGAAGATAATTGCTTCATTGAAGTAGCAAGATCATTTTTTGAGGCACCGTTAGTCATTGCTTCGTATCCAAGTCTCTCTTCATCATGACTTTCCAGATAAGCGATCTGTGTACGGGTAGATACATTCATTGAACTTAAATCAGCATTAGTGCCTTTGGCTATTAACTTTCCGGCATCATTCATCTTATTCCATAAAATCATTCCTTTATCAGAAAGCGCTTTCTCTTCTGTATCCACACAAAAATGTTCCAGAATAAATAAAACATCCGGCTTTACTTCTTTAGCTGCATTATAATAATCAGTAATATTATCAATACGAGTCTGATCATAATTAGCAGCCGTTGCTTCAGTAGAAGCATTGTCGGTCAATCCTTTTGATAAGTCAAGACGGTATCCATCCACATGAAATTCTTCAATCCAATATTTCATTACCCGCTTAAAATAATCTTTAGTTCCAATGTATCCATGCTTAAAATCACAAAACACACTGTAGGGATGCGGAGCATCCACATTAAACCAAGGATTAGCCGCTGAGGTTTTACTTGCTGTGCTATTCCAATAAAGTTTGGCCATCGGATTATTGCCGGTCGCATGATTAAGGACCATATCCAAAATAACTGCCATTCCTCTTTTATGGCACTCATCAATAAACAGTTTATAATCAGCTTCCGTACCATAAGCCTTATCAGGAGCAAAATAAAAACTTGGATTATATCCCCAGCTACTATTTCCATCAAATTCGGTAATAGGCATCAGTTCAACTGCATTTACTCCAAGCGTTTTTAAATAATCTAATTTATCAAGAGCAGCCTTAAGCGATTTTCCATCCGTGAAATCTCGCAAAAGCATTTCGTATGCAACAACGTTATTTTTATTCGGAGTCGTAAAATTAGTTATCTGCCAAGTGTATGAAGCTTTTCCCGGTTGCAAAACAGACACAATATCACTCGTTTTCTCTTCCGGATAAGCTGCCAAGTCAGGATAAATTTCACTATACTGATTAATCCACTTATCATTCCATGGGTCTTGTACCTTTTGACAATAAGGATCTGCTATCCTTTTAGATGAACCATCTACATAAGAGACTAAATATTGAAAACCATATTCTTTTCCTGGTATAAGATTCTGTATGGTCATCCACCACGCATCATTATAACCAGACGAAGAGGTACTACGATACATCATATAGTCTGACATTGGGGTCCAATTATTAAAATCCCCTATCAGATAGACATCTGTAACTTTATCTGAGTCGTAACTTTTTCTCACAGGAGTATAGAACACTAAAGTAGCACTTTTGCCATCAGCTGCATAATTAATACCATATTGCATCCCATCTGGAATAGCCTTATAAGTAACTGCTCCTTTATAGGTAATCAATCGGGAAGCGGTTACCGTTTCAGTTCCCAAAATAGCTTCGGCTTTTACTGCATAATTTCCAGGAGAAGTAAAATTAGAGGAAAAGGATATGCTGGTAGCATTGCTTACAGAACTTACCAATGAATTATTAATATACAGATTAAGATTAGAAGCATCAGACGACGCAGCATTGAAAGTAATTGTCTGAGGTGCTGTAATCAACAAATCATTTGCAGGAGTAGTAAATGCGACATGCAATCCCAATTCATAAACAGGGCAAAAGATGTCTGTTCCTCCATCTCCTTTTCCTTCCGGACTACCTGTGGATCCTCTAAAGACAAAAGCAAGTTTCAATATTTTTTCATTAGCAGGAACACCGTAGAATGAACGAATATCAGCAATAGTCAGTGAATACTTATTATTGCCTAAAGAATTCATTTTACATTCAGGAAGATTTGTGCTCCAATCGGCTTTTACATAGGTCCAATTTCCATTACTTTGATCCGTAACAACTCCTGTATGTGCATATACATCGCCAGTATAGTTTTGTAATCCAGCGCTACCTTTTGTCGCATCGAAAGTAACTACTACAGATTTACTCTCAACCGGAAATTGAGGTACTGTAGTAACAACCTGCCCAAAAATAAATAATTGGCAGAAAAGAAAGAGAACAATAGATAATATTTTTTTCATACGTGTCGATTTAAAAAAGCAAAGCGAAGTAGTAATAACTTCGCTTTGCCAACATTTCATAGTTCTATTATTGAGCAATCATAATAATATGTTTGGTTATATCATTGAACTTCACAAAGTAAGTTCCAGCTTTTACCTTCACATTATCACCGCCATCAAACTTAGCAAACTCTCCTTGTTTAGCTTCCCACAAACTATTACTTCCTCCAAAACTAGTTGCCCAATCATGGTTAACGCGAAGTTTCAATTTCCCATCAGAAGGAATAACTGCACTACTATTAATCCAAATATGTTTATCATAAGTTGCCTGGGTAAGGTCTAAATCCGCCCCCCATGAATTAAAATCACCGATCAATGAGATTTGGTTATACTCAGTTAACGCTCCAGTATAAGCAACCACAGAATAAGTATTTTTATCAAGATCAAAATTCATAGTATAATAACCACTAGTAGTAAAGCCCCCAATATTACCTGGATTGCCAGTGCCAGTTAACACTCCATCACTCGCATATCCCCATTGAACGTCATAACTGCCTGGATTTTGGATCAATTTAAATTCACTATTAGCGGGAACATAACCAGTATAGGTATAGAGCATGTCATTCAAATCATCATCTGCAAAAAGGCGCATTGTTAAATCATTGTTATTCCATCCATTATTGAAAATGCTACCTACAAAGTATACTTTAGTACGCGCACCACTATACGGGGTAACTGTCATACTTACTGTATTGGAATAAAGAGATTGAACAGAATCATTTATAAGGGCTTTAAGACGAAAATCCACATCATAAGCCTGCGTAGAATTCGCCATTCCCAATGCGTTCATCGCATCATTCAGTTCAAATGTTTTAATTGGAATCCTTTCGCCTGAAACTTTGGTAGCAAGTTCCTTTAAATCTACAAACTCATTATTTCCCTTACAAACCTGAACTGTATAAGTTACAGCAGCAGAAAATCCATAATTGGGCTGTTCACAAGTAAAAATATCAATAATGCTATTGGCATTATCAGCAATCAGCGTATATGAACTGTTACTTGGAGCATTCAGAACAAATGAGATTGCATTATTATCACTGTCTTTCAACGAGTTTATAACAGGATCCTGATTGTCTGTACAAGCAGAAAATGCTAACAGACCAACCACAGAGAACAATAATATATTAAATTTTTTCATACTAATTTTCTTTTAGATGTTTTTCACTAAATTAATAACCAGAATTTTGTCTCAAGTTACTATTGGCTGTAAGTTGGGCTGTCGGTATAGGGTAAAGTGACATAGTACTAGGAATAGAAGTGCCCTCAACTGTACCACCTTTCCAATCCCATGTATAACCAGAAGTAAACTTCTTATAACGAATTAAATCCGTACGACGTTGAGCTTCAAAATAGAACTCGCGTGATTTTTCATCAAGAATAAAGTCTAATGTAAGATCATTCAACGAAATCGTCGGTGCATTAGCCCGCTCTCTCAAAGCATTAATTGCAGCCAAGGCAGCGCTTTTATCACCATTGGCTCTAAGAGTAGCTTCAGCAAAAGTAAGATTTGCCTCAGCCAGACGAAACAATGGGAAATCCATATCTGGAAATTGTTGATTAGGATCGCTACCTATAGCACCGGCTTTAGTGATATTCTTAAACTTAGTGACTGAATATCCTTCTTTAAATTCTGTAGGTTTCGTAATTGTTAAAGTACGATCTATTATATAAAACGAAGCACGAACATCTTCTGTATTGTCAAGATTTCCATCAGAGACAAACTTTTTAATTAATGAAGCACGTGCACGATTTCCTCCCCAAGCTTCTTTCGTTCCAAATTTAGCTACCGTATTCATATCTCCAGAGATAAAACTTGCAATAAAGAATAATCCACTCCAGGAACGAGTATTAACACCATCATAACAGATAGGAAGAATCATTTCGGTTGAAGTATTATTGTCAGCTTTAAACATATCATTATAGTTCGGTTCAAGAATATATCCTGCATTCATAACTTTGCCAGCATAAGTAGCTGCATTTGCCCATTGGGCAGTACCGGTATAAACTTCTGCATTAAGATATAATCGTGAAAGCAGCATCCATACGGCGGCCTGATCCGCTCTTCCATAAAGATTTGTTTTAGGAGCTTTCATCTGAGGCTCTATAGCAAGAAGTTCAGATTCAACGTATTTAAATAAATCAGCCCGCAAAATCCTTTGAGGAAGATATGTTCCTATCCCTGTTATCTCATCGACAAATGGTACATTTCCATAAAGGTCAATAAGATAATAATAATCTAACGCACGAATAAACCGAACCTCAGCGCGCTGAGTTAATGTAGATTCATCTGTCAAACTGCCTGTTTGGATGAGGAAGTTATTACATTGAGCAATCTGAGTATAAAGACGATTGAACATATTAAGTACAACTCCATTTGAAGCTCCTATTTTAGAGAAATTCAACGGATAAACATCTGCGTCGCCACTCCATGCACAAATAGCCTCATCTGTAGGCAATTCATTGAGGTTAAAAAGCATACGCATTAGTCCTGAACCACCTTCATCGGTACCCACAATATCTGGTTGACCAGCAGGACCTTGATTTCCGGTAATAGCAAGTCCCGCATAAATCTTTGCAAAATTGGCATCTTGATCAAACGTAACATTCAGATTAGGATCAATAGGAGAAACATCAAGATCACCAACGCACGAAGTGAAATTCATAGCGAGTGTTAATGATAACACTGGAATGATATATTTTAAGAATCTTGTATTCATATTCTATAGTATTTTAAGATTAAAAATTAAGGCTTAGACCAAGAAGGCCAACTAACGGACGTGGATAAACATTCTTATCAATACCATCTTTCACTTCAGGATCAAGACCATCATATTTTGTAATTACAAAGGGATTTTGGACTGTGCCATAAACACGTCCACCAAGTTTTCCAAATAAATTATTGAACGTATATCCTAAAGTAATGTTATCACAACGTAGAAATGAAGCATTAGTAACATAATAATCAGAAAGTACATTCATATTTTGGAAATTAGTTTTAAAAGCGGAAAGAGGTCTGTTAGACAAATAACCTTTATTATTGATACTACCTTCACTAATAGCTGCATTCGATGAAGCTACATTGTTATAAACATAGTTGCCAAGATTAGCTCGCAAAGAAAAACTGAAATCCCATGATTTATAAATCAATTTTGAAGTTAAACCCATAACCACATCGCCAGCTGGTTTTTTATAAAAATAAAGATCTTTATCATTAATAACGCCATCATTATTACGGTCTACATAAAGTCCTTCAATTGGTTTTCCTGCTTTATCGTAAACTTGTTCATAGACGTAGAAAGAATTTGCCGGATGCCCTATTCCATTTGCTTGAATCTTTGTTCCGGTTCCTCCATCAATTCCACTCGTAGCAACAGCAACCATCGTCGCCGCATTGTCTTGTGCAGTTAATTTGGTAACTTTATTGGCATTCCAAGCGACATTAAAACCTAAGTCCCAAACCCAGTTTTTATTCGAAATAGCTTTACCATTGATTGCAAATTCTATTCCTTCATTCTTTAATGAACCAATATTACTTACTATTTGATTTATAAAGTTAGTACCCAGAGGTATTTCTATCTGATTGATTAAATCCTTTGTTTTACGATAATAATAATCCAAAGACGATGTTATCCGATTATTGAGAAAACCAAAGTCTAAACCGGCATTCCATGTGGTTGTTTGTTCCCACTTCAAATTAGGATTATACCCATTTGGACGAGATATACTAACAAATTGATTACCAAATTGATAATAAGCGCCATCCTGACCAGCATAATAGGTAGCCATATAAGAATAATCTCCCTGAGAAATATCCTGCTGACCTGTAATGCCATATCCCAAACGCAGCTTAAGATCTGAAATAGAATTCACATCTTTCAGGAAAGATTCTTCTTTAATTTTCCACCCCAATGCAACAGAAGGGAAAAGTCCCCAGCGATTATTTGAGGCGAAACGAGAAGTACCATCATCACGCAAGGTTGCTGTAAACAAATACTTGTTTTTAAAAGAATAATTTAAACGACCAAAGAACGAAACTAAATAGCTTTCAGTTTTGAAGATATAGCTGGTTGGGTTTGTTGCATCAAGATTGTTATAAGCATTTTCTGTGGTTCTGTGGAAATGTTGCCAAGAATATCCTCCCATAATATCAAAATGATGAATGTCATTAAAGTCTTTTGAATATTGCAAATAAAAATCCAATAAGTTATTATATTTATCTATTGTTTCAGAACCAGTTTTTCCGTTTTCAACATATCCTATTGGAGATTCTTTAGGATAATAAGTATCCTGAGTACCCTTCGCAACATCCATACCTAAATTAAGATTAGCATGCAAGTCTCGAAGGAAAGGGAATGTATAGTCAAATTGTGCATTGGCAATAAGATCTTTTGAATTTGCTTCATCTCTCTTTTGTTGCAACATAGAAACAGGGTTTTTAGTTGCTATAGATATAAACTGACCACCATCTTCCCATGCAAAATATCCACCATACTTACTATTGCCATCCATCACCGGTTGAGTGGGGTCAAATGCTAATGCAGATCCTATAGCTCCTGTATCTGCAAAACGATTATTTGAGATCATCCCTTTTGCATTGATATTCACTTTTAAACTATTATCAAAAAAAGAAGGGCTCAAATTAAATGATCCTGTATAACGCTCAAAGCTAGAAGTTTCAAGAATACCATTTTGATTGGTGTAACCAAAAGATACACGATAAGGCATATTTTTTAATCCACCAGTAACAGTCACATTATGATCATGTCCGATAGCTGTACGGAATATCTCATCTTGCCAGTTGGTATTTGCTTTACCTAATAAGGCAGCTGCACTCGATGTTGCTCCAAAACTAGTAGTTACAAAATTACGAAAATCATCAGAAGACATTACATCAATACTTTTCACTTTTGTACTTACCGATACATTCCCATCATACGACACCTGTGGACGAGAACCTTTTTCACCTTTCTTTGTAGTAATAATAATTACACCATTGGAAGCACGCGATCCGTAAATAGCAGTAGCAGAAGCATCTTTTAGAACGGTAAATGTTTCAATATCATTCGGATTGATTGTGCTTAACATGTTAGAGACCCCTTTAATACCTTCATTATCAATAGGAAGACCATCAATAACAATAAGAGGTTTATTACTTGCAGATAAAGAAGATCCACCACGAATACGGATTGTCACATCACCACCTGGAGCTCCACCATCTGATGTTACATTTACACCAGCTATTTTACCTGTAATCAGATCTGTAGCTGTTGTAGTAAGGCCGCGGTTGAGTTTATCTGGTTTGATTGCAGTTAAGGATCCGGTCGCATCACTCTTCTTTACTGTACCATAACCAATGACTATTGTTCCTTCAAGCACTACGGCATCTTCCTGCAAAACCACATTCAGATTTTTAGATGCTTTTACATCTACTGCTTTATAGCCAATAAAAGAAATAGTTAGGACTGAATTTTGAGGAGCTTGAAGATAGAACGCTCCATTTAGATCGGATATTGTACCATTGGTGGTGCCCTTAACAGCAATGTTTGCACCAATAATAGGCTCTCCCTTTGCATCTCTTACAACACCTGTAATAGTGACCTGTTGAGCAAAGACGCCAATCGACAAGAACAATCCCATCAATATCGGTAGGACTGTTTTCACGAGTTTAAGATTAACTTGCTTCATGCATTTAAAAATTAAAGTTAACAATATAATAAATAATAGATTCTCAAATAGAATTGAATTGATTCTAACATCCCAACTCAACCATAGAACAAAAATAGAGTTTATTAACTATTGTTTCTGCTAATAATACCTTGATTTCTATATTTTTGCTGTGCAATCGTTTGCACCCCAATTATACGGCTAATAAATAACTCATCTAAACAATTAGAGACAAATATTCTATTTTTGTAGGGAGAATATTAAAAAGAACATAACCTTGGGCTAAAACTTAGAATCACACATTATGAATAAACCTCAGATTACAATAAAAGATATAGCCAAGGCATTGAATGTCTCTCCTTCCACGGTGTCGAGAGCGCTCAAAAATAACCCGGATATCAGTGAAGAAACTCGTAACAATATAAATGACTACGCGCACAAACATAATTATAAGCCGAATGAGTTGGCTCTGAATTTGCGCACGAGTCGTTCAAATACCATTGGAGTAATTATTCCTCAGTTTGTCCATCATTTCTTTTCTTGTGTATTAGATGGCATTGAAGAGATTGCCTCCAAATCGGGATATAATATTATCGTGGCTCAGTCCAATGAGGAGTATGAACGTGAAGTGAAGATTGTTCATACGTTTCTTGCATCACGGGTTTGTGGTGTTATTGCCTCATTGGCCAAAGACACTTCTCACTATGAGCATTATCAAGAGTTACTGGATAATAATATTCCAATTGTATTTTATGACCGGATTTGTACGGGTGTCAACACTGAACGAGTAGTGGTCGATGACTATGCCGGAGCTTTTGCCGCTGTGGAATATATGATTCAAACGGGATGCAAACGTATCTTTTACTATAGTGCTCCTTTTCATCTGGAGATTGCAAAAAATCGCAGGAATGGTTATTTGGATGCTATGAGAAAATATAAGATTCATGTAGATGATAGTATGATTAAAGTTTGTGACACCCGGGAACAGGCCATTGGAATTACTCCGGATATTCTCGAATCGGTTGATCGTCCCGATGGTTTCTTTGCCATTAATGACGAAACAGCCTCCGGAATTTTATATTCGTGTAAATTGGTAGGACTAAAAATTCCGGAGGAAGTATCTATCTGTGGCTTTTCTGACGGAATTATTGCCCAATCCACGGATCCAAAGCTCACCACTGTGGAACAACATGGAAAGGAAGTGGGTGAAAGTGCCATCAATCTGTTAATAGATAAACTTGAAAATAAAAATTCGGATGAAAAAAGGATTAATAATCGAATTGTGAAAACAAATCTTGTTATCCGTGGGACAACCAAATAATTAAAAACAAGAATTCATATAGACATACCTCCTAATGCACAAAGTCAAAAAGGATAGAATAAACAATGAATCAAATTAAAACAAAATAAAAAAATGAATTCAAACCATTTTTAAATCATAATAAAGAATGAAAACAAAACCAGATTTAAGCTTTGGCAAACTTTGGAACATTAGCTTCGGCTTCTTTGGCGTTCAAATTGCATATGCTCTTCAAAGCGCAAACATCAGTCGTATATTTTCAACACTGGGTGCCGACCCGCATAATTTAAGTTACTTCTGGATTCTACCTCCTCTTGCCGGAATCATTGTACAGCCACTGATTGGTTCCGCCAGTGATAAAACGTGGACACGTTGGGGACGACGGATTCCTTATCTTTTTATTGGTTCAATCGTAGCAGTACTGGTTATGTGTCTGTTACCCAATGCGGGAAGTTTTACTCACATCATCAATGCCATGACTTTTGGGCTGATTGCTCTCATGTTTCTGGATACATCCATTAACATGGCAATGCAGCCTTTTAAAATGCTGGTAGGAGACCTTGTAAACGAAAAACAAAAAGGACTTGCTTACTCCATCCAAAGTTTCTTGTGCAACGCCGGAAGTCTGGTAGGATATCTGTTTCCGTTTATTTTTACATTTATTGGAATCAGTAATATTGCAAAAAAAGGCCTTGTTCCCGACTCTGTGATTTACTCCTTTTACATTGGTGCTGCTATCCTGATTTTTTGTGTAATCTATACCAGTTTAAAAGTAAAAGAGATGCCTCCCAAAGAATTTGAAGAATTTCACCACATCACTGCTGCGGAGAAAAAAGAGAAAACAGACTTTTTTTCGCTCTTAAAGCATGCGCCTAAAGTATTCTGGACCGTGGGATTAGTTCAGTTTTTCTCATGGGCTGCTTTTATGTATATGTGGACTTATACAAATGGAGCTATTGCCAATAATGTATGGGGAACCAGCAACACCGGATCTGCGGAATATCAGGAAGCCGGAAACTGGGTGGGTGTATTGTTTGCCGTACAAGCTATCGGGTCTGTTTGCTGGGCTATTGTCCTTCCACTATTTAAATCCCGTAAATTTGCTTATTCATTAAGTCTGGCACTGGGAGGTCTCGGATTTATCTCCACTCTCTTTGTACATAGCCAATACCTGTTGTTTGCCTCATTTTTTGCAATAGGGTTTGCATGGGCTGCAATGTTAGCGATGCCTTTTACGATTCTAACCAATTCAATTTCAGGAAAAAACATGGGTGCTTATTTAGGACTATTCAATGGAACCATTTGTATTCCTCAAATAGTAGCGGCCTTAGTTGGTGGCGGATTGCTTCACCTAACAGGTGGTAAACAAGTGCACATGTTAGTTCTTGGGGGGATATTTCTTATCATTGGAGCTGTTTGTGTCTATCTAATTAAAGAAACCATTTTAGAGAAGGAAGAAAAACAATAGAAAAATAAGAGTAAAAAGAGTATATTACTCAATTTTTTATTACCTTGCCGCAGCTATTGATAAAGAAAGAAGCATCACCTAAAGTGAACAAGAACCTATAAAAAATGAATAGATACTTTAAAGTAGACGGATGGAATATTATTGAAGATGATTTTCATGTAAAGAATCTAAGAGCCTCTGAAAGCATATTCAGTATGGGCAATGGAAGGATTGGACAAAGAGGAAATTTTGAAGAAGCCTATACAGGGGATACACTCCAAGGATCTTATCTCGCTGGTATCTATTTTCAGGATCGTACAAGAGTGGGATGGTGGAAAAATGGTTATCCGAGCTTCTTTTCCCGGATGCCCAATGCTCCCTACTGGAGTGGAATTAATCTTAGGCTGATAGATGAAGAACTCAATTTAGGAGAATGGGATATAGAGAAATTTGAGCGCAGGCTGGTTATGAAAGAAGGCCTTTCAAAGCGAACATTTACAGTCTCTTCTCCCAAAGGACATACTTTACAGATTCATGTAGAACACTTTTACAGTATGGTTCATTTGAATCTTTGTCTGATAAAATACAGCGTTACTTCCATTAATTATGAAGGGAAAATATCTCTTCTTCCTTATATCAATGGAGATGTAATACATGAAAGCTCAAATTTCAATGAAAAAATGTGGAATATTATTCGTGCGGAAACAACGCATGAGTATGCATTATTATGGACTCAAACAAAGCGTGAGGACTCTCAGGTATGCTGTGCCATGACTTATCAATTATTTAAAAATAATAAAGAGATAACCAGTCGGCCTATCCGGATTGAAAAAGAAAAGTTAGTAGGCTTTAGTGTAGGTGGCGAAGTTAAACCCGGAGAAACGTTATCTTTAATAAAATATACCGCAATCGTATCTTCGCTTTATTGTGATCGGAAAAAGCTGGTTGAACAATCTATCCATGAAGCTCAGAAGGCAAAGAATGAAGGATGGGACGATCTCTTATATGAGCAACAGAAAGAATGGAACAATATTTGGGACAAAATGGATGTACAGATAGAAGGAGATGAAGAGGTTCAGCAAGCCATACGTTTCAATATTTTTCAAATACGTCAAAATTACAAAGGTGATGATCCCAGACTAAATATTGGTTCAAAAGGTTTTACCGGTGAAAAATATGGAGGAAATACTCAATGGAATACAGAACTATGCTGCATTCCTTACTATTTACTTGCAAATTCAGAAGACTTAGCTATTAACCTGTTGCTTTACCGATACAATCATTTGCCGAAAGCAATAGAAAATGCCGAAATGCTGGGATTCAAAAATGGAGCTGCGCTTTACCCAATGGTAACGATGGATGGAGAAGAATGCCACAACGAATGGGAAATTTCTTTTGAAGAAATCCATCGTAATGGTATTATTGCATATACCATTGATCTGTATACCAGCTATACAGGAAAAACGGAGTATGTGGCAAAGTATGGTCTGGAAGTTCTTATTGGCATTTCTCGTTTCTGGAGTCAAAGAGTTTCTTTTTCCACTCCAAAGAAACAGTATGTGCTATTAGGAGTTACGGGGCCCAACGAATATGAAAACAATGTAGATAATAACTGGTACACTAATTATAGCTGCGTTCAGAATTTGGAATCAACTCTTCGTTATCTGGAATTAGTAAGGCTTAACTATCCTGAAGATTACCAAAGAATACTACAAAAAACGAACTTTCAGTTGGCAGAAACGAAAAGATGGAAAGATATTATTGAAAAAATGTACTTCCCTAAAGATAAAGAAAAAGGTATATTTGTTCAGCAAGATGGGTATATGGATAAGGAACTCAATCTGGTAACTGACATTAATTCGGAAGAACGCCCTATCAGTCAGCATTGGTCTTGGGACAGAATTCTACGTTCATGCTTTATCAAACAAAGTGATGTTCTTTTAGGCATTTATTTGTACCGAAATGATTTTGATAAGGAAACAGTAAAAAGGAACTTTCAATTTTACGAGCCACGTACACTTCATGAGTCGTCTCTCTCCTATTTTGTGCATTCAATTCTAGCTGCCCGTATCGGAGAAATTGAAAAAGCTTATGATCTTTTTCTGAAAGCCACTCGTTTAGATTTAGACGACTATAATAATGACTTAAAAGAAGGACTGCATATTACCAGTATGCCTGGTAGTTGGCTAGCCTTGGTAGAAGGCTTTGCGGGGATGAAATTAAAAAACGGGAAAGCTTCGTTCGAACCTCTCATCCCTCTAAAATGGACTTCATATGCTTTCAAGGTAAATTTCAACGGGCACTTTCTACTCTTAAAAATCAGTCAGAAAAAGATGGAAGTCAGTAACCTAACAGATACAGACGTATCTATTCAGGTTTTTAATACTAACTATCTAATTAAAGCAAATGCTAAATTAACAATTCCCCTCATTAGCAAGTAAAAAAACAAAAAAAAGGTTCATTTGAATGAACGTGCTTAATAAATAATCCTTCCGAATTGTTTTTTGTTGTATATTTGCGCCTAATTATGAAAAGGATATTATTAATATACATACTTTTGATGGCTTTTACTCAGGCATCCATCCATGCACAAATAGCCACAGACCAACTATTAAATAGTAGTAGGTCCACAACTAATAATGGAACGAACGATCCGAGAGACGAAAAGAAAAAAGATAGTACTGAAGTAAATACAGCGTCAATTGACCCGAACCTCTACATGTGGCATGTAGATGAACGATTTGGAAATATACAACCGATTCCTGCTGACACAGCTTTTCACCATTTTCAAAATTCGAATTTGGTAGAAGGAGTGATGGGGCACAGTAACTACTTAGGTAATTTAGGTTCCCCTTCACTCTCCCGAATATACTTTGACCGTTCAGAATTTTCACAATATCTTTTCATGGATCCTTATTCTAGTTTTTATGTGAACCCCCAGGATTTCTATTTTGCCAATGCCCGTATGCCTTACACAAATCTGACTTACTATAAATCCGGATCTCAAGTAAATGGAGAAGAACGATTTAAAGCTTACTTTTCCGTAAATGTCAACAAACGTCTGGCTTTTGGGTTTAACATTGATTATTTGTATGGTCGCGGATTTTATGCCGATCAGTCTACTGCTCATTTTAATGGAGCATTGTTTGGAAGTTATACGGGAGAACGTTATCAAACTCATCTCATATTAAATAGTTTCAATCTAAAGATGATTGAAAACGGAGGTATTACGGATGACCGTTATATTACAGATCCACTTGCCATGAGTGAAGGTAAGAAAACCTATGAACCAGCTAATATCCCTACTGTCTTAACTGATACATGGAATAGGAACAAGGATTTCTACGCATTCTTTACTCAACGCTATAATCTTGGTTTTAGAAGAGAGAAAAAGAAAGAAAAAGAAAAAGGAAAAGAAGGCGAAAAGGAAAAGAAAGAAAAAGAAACTGAATTTGTACCTATTACCAGCTTTATTCATACACTGAAAGTAGAGAAGGCAAGCAGGAGCTTTATCTCTCTCTCAGAAGCGAAAGACTTCTATCCCAATACATATATCAATAAAGACAGTCTTGTTTCTAGAGATTCCACTAGCTACACCTCAATAAAAAACACCTTTGCAATAGCATTGTTAGAAGGATTTAATAAATATGCTCAATCTGGACTTACCGGATTTATTTCTCATGAAATTCGCCAGTACAATTTAATGAATGCAGATTCTGTGTCGGTTGATAAATACACTGAGAATGAAGTATATGTGGGTGGAGAATTAAGCCGTAAAGGAGGACACTTACTCCACTATTCCGCGGTAGGAGAAGTGGGTATGCTCAAAGAGAGCATTGGTCAGTTCCGTGTTAAAGGCAATCTGGATTTGAATTTCCGTTTATTTAAGGACACCGTGACGTTAATTGCCCGAGGTAACATAAGCAACACGTTGCCATCCTTTTATATGCGCCACTATCATTCCAACCATTTCTATTGGGACAATGATCTTACAAAAGAATTTAAAACAAAAATTGAAGGAGAATTCGCCGTAAAAAGATGGGGAACCAATCTGAAAATTGGAGTGGAGAATGTGAAAAACTATACGTATTTTGATAGTAACGCTTTGCCCGCACAGTACAGTGGTAGCATACAAATTTTAGGAGCTACTTTAAGTCAAAACTTTCAGGCTGGAATCTTTCATTTAGATAATGAGATTTCCTATCAGAAGTCAGGAAATCTATCTATTATTCCCTTACCAGAACTTTCCCTTTATCATAATCTGTATTTGGAAACAAAGTTGGCAAAGAAAGTGCTCAGTTTGCAACTGGGAGCAGATGTTCGCTACTTTACCAAATATAATGCTCCTGCCTATACTCCGGCTATTGGAAATTTCAATCTGCAAGATGAAACCAGCGCAGTTAAGATTGGCGGTTACCCTATAGTAGATATTTATGCAAACCTGCACTTAAAGCGTACACGAATCTTTGTGATGTATTATCATGTAAATCAAGGAATGGGTGTATCAAACGCATTTTATGTGCCCCACTACCCTATTAATCCACGCTCGTTTAAGATTGGAATTTCCTGGAATTTTTACGATTAATCATCATGGAATCTAAAAAGAAAAGATATATAAAATATCTGATTCTGGGAGTTCTGTCAGCATTCATAGCCACTTATATAACCCAGAAAAAAAATGCCACAGGAAAGCCACGTGAGTATGCTCAGATTATTCATTCAGGGGTACTTCGAGTTGTTACTGAATATAACTCTTTGAGCTATTATGTAGACGGAGACTCCATCTCGGGATTTCAATATGAATTGGCACAAGCCTTTGCTAAAGCAAAAGGATTACGTCTGGAAATTACTCCCGAAATGAGCTTTGATAAACGATTAGAGGGACTTAGTACGGGAAAATATGACATTATAGCCTACAATATTCTTGTGAGCAGCGAATTAAAAGACTCTATTTTATTAACATCTCCCATTGTTCTCAATAAGCAAATATTAGTCCAGTGCAAAAGCCGGGGAAACAACGATTCAATCTATATTAAAAATCAGCTGAATCTGGCACATAAAACCCTTCATGTGGTAAAAGGTTCTCCTTCCATCCTTCGCATCCGGAATCTAAGTAATGAAATAGGAGATACTATTTATATTAAAGAGGTGGAGAAATATGGTTCGGAACAGCTGCTGGCAATGGTTGCTCATGGAGATATTAATTATGCTGTTTGTGATGAAAGTATTGCTTTAGCTTCTATTGATTCTTTTCCTCAGCTAGATATTCACACCGACATTAGTTTTACCCAATTCTATTCCTGGGGGGTTAATAAACATTCTCCTGTGTTATTTAGTAATCTAAACTCTTGGCTTAAAACATTTACCAAGAGCAAAGAATACCAACGTATCTATAAAAAATATTATAAAGACTGATTATTTTCCTCTTCTTTCTCTGCTTGCTTTTTTGTGGCACTAAAGTACTGAAACATCATAGAAACCGATGGAAGCATTTGCGCTAGATAAGCAATAAAATAGCCCACCATAGAAAGAACAAACATCAATATACTAAAATAAACCGGTAAGGTTGATGGGTTACCATCGAGCATAGAAGTGAAAGACAGCGACTGAACAAGTGATCCAATTCCAAATGGAATGAAAGCGATTCCTTGAATAATCAATGCGAAAATTTCTGCCAGAATTAATAAAATAAAAGTTCCTCCCCAATTGGGTGCTCCCATTTGAAATCCTTTTTTCACAGCCTTCAGCAATTTAATGTCTTCAAACATATAGATTTGCTCTGAGTAAATAAAAGGAATAATAATAAAGATGAAAAAGGGAAATGTAAGTACTAATGTCCATTTGCTGAGAAACATCAAACCAAGGATTATTGCATAATAAAGAAGTACAAGAACAGCTATAGCTAAATTAATGAAAAAGAATCTTTTTGTGTTGTGTAAAAAGTTCTTCTTTATTTCTTTAAATGAAATACGAGCAATGGAATCACGCAATAAATATTCTTTTACCAACGTATAAAGCAAGCCTTTAAAAAAGATTGCTCCTACTAAACAAATTACCAAAATTATAGCTAAACCAATTAAGTATTTATATAATTCAGGCGTAAAAGATTTTACATCTTTTATCTGAACCGCAAGGTTGCCAAAAAAGATATAACAGAATGAAATAAGCGCAGCCATTGGTACTAAAATAAAGGAGCTGAGCTTTACTAAAATCTTTAAATTCTTCTCAATAAAATCGAATGCGGCGGATAAACGCCCTGCCAGACTCCGGGACTTAAAAAAAACGATCTTTGAGGTTTGATTTTCCATATTTTGAGTATTTTATAAGTTTATTCTTTTATTATTATGGCAAAAGTAATTAAAAACAATATATTTGCAATCCGATTAACTGTTATTTTTGTTATAAGATAAATAAAGAGGATTAAGAGAGATGATTAAATGGGGATTTATTGGTTGTGGAAGTGTAACGGGACAAAAAAGTGGACCAGCTTTTAATAAAATAGATGGTTCAATGGTTGTAGCGGTGATGAGCCGTGACAAAGAGAAAGCTAAAAATTATGCCGAGACAAGACACATAAAGAAATGGTATACTGATCCGGTGGAACTGATTGAAGATCCTGAGGTAAATGCTGTTTACATTGCTACCCCTCCTTCTTCTCATGCTACTTACGCCATTATGGCTATGAAAGCCGGAAAGCCCGTGTATATTGAAAAACCAATGGCAAGCAGTTATGAGGAATGTACCCGCATTAACCGTATTTCGCAGGAAACGGGTGTTCCTTGCTTTGTAGCCTATTATCGACGATATTTGCCTTATTTTATAAGAGTAAAAGAACTAATTAAACAAGGAGAAATAGGAAATGTGATTAATATACAAATCCGGTTTGCCCAACCTCCTTACGACCTTGATTATAATAAAGAAAACCTTCCTTGGAGGGTACAGCCGGATATTGCCGGTGGAGGATATTTCTATGATCTTGCTTCCCATCAAATAGATATCCTACAAGATATGTTTGGTTGCATTCTTAAGGCTGAAGGATTTAAGAGTAACAGAGCAGGACTGTACAAAGCAGAAGATACTGTCAGCGCTTGTTTCCAGTTTGATTCGGGGTTGGTTGGTTCGGGCTCATGGTGTTTTGTTGCCCACAATTCCGCCAAGGAAGACCGTGTCGAAGTGATTGGTGACAAAGGGATGATTTGTTTTTCCACATTTACATTCGATCCCATTGCTGTTCACACAGAAAAAGGGCGTGAAGAAATTACCGCTCAAAACCCTGAACATATCCAATATAAACTGATTGAAGAAGTAATTCATCACTTACAGGGGAAATCAATATGTACCTGCGACGGCACTAGTGCTACCACCACTAATTGGGTAATGGATAAAATTCTTGGTAAGATTTAACATAACACTCGCTATTTTTAATGAAAAGACTTAAACTGCTTACTTTATTTTGCTTTCTGCTTCCTTCAATCTCTTTGTTGGCTCAAGACGAGCATCTCAACTTTAAGCAAAGAGGAAAAGAATTAAGAGAGAAAACAAAAGAAAATATCAACATGATAGGTCATTCATTGAATGACATTGATAGCAACTATGTGGAACCAAACAAATACAATTTCGCATTTATGCTCGAGAATAGCAGTTGGTATGAATATTATATTCTCACGAGCAATGAAAACAAACCTCAGCAACTCAGTATCTCACCTAATATGAGTTACAAACTAGGAGCTTATTTCGGATGGAAATGGATATTTCTAGGTTGGTCCATAGACTTACAAGATCTTTTCGGTAATAAAAAATCTTCAGAAAAAAAAACAGAATTCGGATTAAGCCTTTACAGCTCAATGCTTGGAGGAGATATTTATTACCGAAAAAGCGGTAGTAACTTTAAACTTCGAAGCACAAGCGGAATATTCAATGATGGCCCTGCCCCTGACTATGATAAGGATATCGATGGATTCTCGGTCGACATAAAAGGATTAAACGCTTATTGGGTATTCAATCATAAGAAATTTTCTTATCCGGCAGCCTATAGCCAGTCCAGCAATCAACGACGGAGTGCCGGATCTTTTATTGCAGGATTCTCTTATTCGCAACACGAAATTCATTTTGATTATAATAAACTACCTGCTCCTGTTGTTGAAAAATTACACGAAACATTAAAATTTAATGAGGTTAACTACTCTGATTACAGCGTAAACTTCGGTTATGCCTACAATTGGGTATTTGCGCATAACTATCTATTTGATATATCCCTTACCCCAGCCATAGCATATAAAAAATCAAGAATTGATTCCGACCAGAAAGATTATCCTACCTATAAGAAACTAAATCTAGACCTGATTACCCGTGCAGGGATTGTTTACAATGATTCAAAATATTATGTGGGAGCATCTGTAGTGATGCACACATATGACTATCGCACAAATAATTTCTACCTAAATAACAGCTTCGGGACTATAAGGGTTTATGTAGGTTTTAACTTCAGCAAAAAGAAACAATACCGGGATAAATAAATGATAAAAAAAGTCTGCAATTATTAACTTAAAACAGATTTTTAAAGTAGCATATCTGCAAACTCACGATTTCTATGTATCTTTGTAGGCTTTAACCAAATATAAAAAAAATCAAAGGATGAATAAAGAACAATTCATGCGAAAAGCCATTGAGCTTTCTATAGAAAATATTAATAATGGCGGCGGACCCTTCGGCGCCGTTATTGTGAAAGATGGGGAGATTGTAGCCACGGGAGTAAACCGGGTGACAGATTCTTGCGATCCCACCGCTCATGCGGAAGTGACCGCCATCCGCGCAGCATCTAAGAAGCTTGGAACATTCGATCTCAGCGGTTGCGAGATTTACACATCGTGTGAACCTTGTCCCATGTGCCTGGGAGCTATCTATTGGGCCCATTTGGATAAAATGTATTATGCTAACACTAAAGCAGATGCAAAGAACATAGGATTTGATGATTCCTTTATTTACGACGAGCTGGACTTGAAACCAGACGAACGTAAATTGTCTTCTGAAACAATGCTTCAACACGAGGCTATCAAAGCTTTTGAAGTCTGGACCGAAAAAACCGATAAGATTGAATATTGATCCGTTCACTTCCTTTAAAACGTCTTTATAAATCGTATTAGCCTTGTACAAAAGAACTAAATCTTCTGTACAAAAGAATAAGTTTCTTTGTACAGAAGATTTAGTTCTTTTGTACAATATCTTATTTATTATTCTTCAGATTCCATATTAATAGACTAATCAGTGTTCGAATAAAGTCCCACCTTTTCATTACTTCAATGTTAAATATTAAAAAAAACAATCGGACTGTCTTAAATGTGACCTATAAGTAACATATATTTGTACCCAAGTGGTAACACTATAAAAAGGGAAAGAATCGATGGAAAAAGACAGAGAAGCAACTGAAAAACGAATATTGAAAGCTGCCGGAGAAATAATAATAGAAAATGGTTTTGAAAAAACAGGCATCAATGCCGTAGCCGCCAGAGCCGAAGTTTCAAAAATGCTTATTTACAGATACTTTGGTTCAATGGATGGATTACTGGCCACATACATCCGTCACCACGATTTCTGGATCAACTTTTCTCCCGATGTACCAACGATCGAATATCTTGGAGATTTCTTAAAACAAATGTTCCGAGAACAAATCACCCAACTTCGCAAGGATAAAACATTAAAAAAACTTTACCGATGGGAATTATCGGCTTCCAATCCCATGATTACCGAACTGCGGGAAAAGCGTGAGGAAAAAGGTGTATTATTAATAGAGATGGTTAGCAAATTGGCAAACAGTCCTAAAAGAGAAGTTGCAAGCATGGCAACTTTGATTAATGCAGCAATCAGCTATCTGGTTTTACTGGAAGATTTTTGCCCTATATATAATGAAATTCCACTACAAGAAAACAAAGGTTGGGAACAAATAATGGAAGGTATTGATTTATTAATAGATAAATGGCTTGAAAAAGCCCTTAAAAGTTGATGAACCTTCAAGGGCTTGAAAAAATATATATACTTAGAAACTTAAAATCTAAATCCTAAAGTAACCAAAACTTGTTGCCTGTCATTCGTTACAGAAGTCTTCTGCAAATTTTCAATATTGTCAAAGGGATAAAAATCTTCTTTATACGCGCTATACTGATAAGCTAAATCAGCATAGAAACTACTTCCTCTGTATCCTAAACCAATAGTATAATTGTTGATAGCTTTTTCATTGGCGTAATCTGTATCCGTACGGCTTGAATTTATAGGTAAACCTTTGTATGCTCCTTCATTAAATGCTGTACTACTATAGTTATACCCTGCTCGAATAGCAAATTCGGGAATTAATTTCACTTCTGCACCTAAACGAACAGTACTAACTCCTTTCAACATATTATTTATCATATTGTTTTCATCAGTCATCCGCGTTCCATCATTATAACTTAAACTTGAAGTAGAATAATCCTTGTACTCATATTCAGCTCCAAGAGCAACAGAACTTCCAATAGTGTAACCCAAACTTAAGTTATATATCCAAGGTGTACGCAGATCATAATCAGTAATTATATCACCATTTATTTTATTATAAGTATCAATGTTACGTGAATCTACTGGAATAGGATTACCTTTTTCGTCAAAATCAGCATCCGAATTCAAAATTGCACTACTTCTCAATGTCAAATTATAAAATACGGGGGTATGAATAGCCACTCCTATTTTTAAAGGAGAACTTTCAATTGGGCGAATTATCGTACCTATTTTAAAATCAACTCCAGTCCCAGTTGTTTTCATAAAACTTTCTAAAGAATAAAAATAGTCTGTATTCTCATTAAAAAGAGATTCACTATAAAGAGTGTTTTTTGTGTAACTTAAGTCATAGGCGCCAACAGCAAGACCCAAATAAACACGATCTTGAAGGTTAAAAGAGACATTAAAATCATAAACATCAATTCCACCTCTTTCCCTTGAACTATAATTTCCATAAGGACTATCTCCGGGAAAACCTTTGTATTTTTCCACACCATCCGGGAAAATAATAGCACCATTCCATGCTAATGCAGACAACCACCCTATTTCATTATTATTAAAAACATCATTATCTTCTAATCGATCAATAGAAGCACCATTTGTCAAAACAGCCATCTGATCTGTTTGGGAAAGACCTTTCATATCACCTTGCATTGAAAAATCTCGATTAAATGATTTTGCCTTATGGTAATTGAATCCGAAATTAACATATTTCAATGCAGTTTCATTCCCAATTTTAGAAGAATAAACAAATCCAATATTATCAAATGACCCACGAAATTTATCCTTCTTCATAATACTGCCATCAAAATCACTCTTGTTAGAAGTGTAATTAAATACAAAAGAAGTCATTAAATCATTACTTCTATAAACACCAATGCCAGCAGGATTCACTCCCATTGTAGAGATGTCACCACCAAGTGCTCCCATTGCGCCCCCCATTCCTACAAAACGAGCTGTCCCGTTAAGATCGCTTCCAGAGAACTTCGCAGCATCATATACCGTTTGAGCTCCAACTGCGGTGCTTAGCAAAAGGGTACATGCCACTATTCTCATTAAATATACTTTTTTCATTGTAATGTTCTTTTTAATGAATACCTAATTGTAAACTATAAAGAGAAAAACTAATCTTATCTTCTACCAGAACGAGAACTTCCACCACCGGAGCTACCTCCTGAACGAGAACTTCCTCCACCAGAACTTACACTACTACGGGATGAACCGCTACTGCTTGGAGAATAGCTACGACTGGACGAACGGCTGCTGCTGTTGTCGTAAGAAGAAGAACGGCGTGATGAACTTTCACCTGTTGAATAACTTCTGGTAGTATTACTACTTCCACGAGTATAAGAACTACTCCTTGAAGAAGATTCAGGACGAGTATATGTAGAACTTCTTCTATCAATACCTTCACCATTAGTAGAATATGTACGGGTAGAACTTGGACGGGTATAAGTAGATCTTCTAGAAGTACCATCACTATAACCGGATTCAGAGCGAGTATAACCTGAACGGCGACTTACTCCCGAAAAATTATCAGCGCGAGTACCTACGACTCTACCGCTACTGCCTGAACGACGAATGGTTGAATATGAACCTGTGCGGTCTGTTCCCCCTGCTCGAGAATATTCTGAGGTACGACGGTTAGAAGAGCTTGCACGAGTATAAGTACTTCCAAAATCTGATCGACGATTATTATAAGATCCGCCTCTATTACCAGCCCAATAGCCGCCACCGCCATACCATCCATTATGATGTCCCCAGCCGCCGCCATAAAAACCACCGTAAAAACCTCCGTAATATCCACCATAATAACCAGAGTAGTAACCATCATAAAAGCCACCATAGTAAGGATTCCCCCATCCCCAGCCCATGCCAAAGGATCCGAAACGCCAATCAGACCAAAGACTATTAGTAAAGGTAGGGAACGCATAAGCATAATAGTCATCAACATAAATATTCCAATCCCATGAACTCAAGCCATATACAATGTCCCAATAATAAGGACTACTGATGCTTACGGCAAAACGGGGATTACGAAAACGAATAATGCGTTGCGCATACTCATAGTCGTCTTGACTCCCATTAAATCCATTTACCCATTCACCATTGTTTTCGGGATCTTCCTCTTCCTTTTCATTAACGTATAGTGTATCGTCTGCTACCTCAAAATTATTATCTGAAGAATCATAACGACGATTGTATTCGTCTACGTCACGAACATTCCCTTTACGGTCTTTCACCACAACAGGCATACTGGAAGATGTATAAGTATGCCTCTCTACGTTTGCCTTTTTACTTTCGCCCTCTTTTTGAGAACCATCTGTTTTCTTGGGAGTGTAGTAAAGGTCATCATCATAGCTTTGAGCCATCGCTACTGGCGATAAGCAAAGCCCGATTAGCAATAACATTACAATCTTTTTCATGATTACTTTATTTTAAATATTTATCAACTATTCTATTTTTCGATACAAAGATAAATAAGGTATTTATCTCCTAAATGAGATTTTCCCCAAATAGTAATAGGGATTTCCCTATTTTACGTATCTTTGCATTCATTAAAGAACGAAAACGGAAGATTTATTATGAGATATTATGAAGTTACATTTAAAACAACTCCTTGCACTTCCATAGTGAATGATGTACTTTGTGCTTTTCTTGGGGAAATCGGGTATGAAAGTTTTGTTGAAGATGAGCATGGAATCAAAGGATATGTTCAGCAACCCGTTTATGATGAAGCAGCTTTGAATAAAGCCATCGCCAGTATTCCTTTAGAAAATATAGTAATTTCATATGCTGCCGAATTGATGGAAGACAAAGACTGGAACGAGGAATGGGAAAAGAACTTCTTTCAACCAATCATAATTGGAAACCGATGCGTTATTCACAGCTCTTTTCACAAAAATGTGCCTAAAGCTGAATATGATATCGTGATAAATCCTCAAATGGCTTTCGGAACAGGGCATCACGAAACAACCACTTTAATACTGGAAGAGTTACTGAATGCCAACTTGAAAGATAAATCTTTACTGGACATGGGATGTGGTACTTCTATTTTAGCAATACTTGCAGCAATGAGAGGAGCTAAACCAATTACTGCTATTGACATTGACACTTGGTGCATAAACAACTCCAAAGAAAATATTCTTTTAAATCAGATCGATCACAATATCACTGTAGAGTTAGGAGACGCAAGCTCACTAAAAGGAAGAACGCCGTTTGATGTTATTATTGCAAACATAAACAGAAATATTTTATTGAGAGACATGAGTAGGTATACGGCATGTATGCACAAAAACTCCGAAATCTACATGAGTGGATTCTACGTGACCGATATTCCTCTGCTCGCACAAGAAGCCGACAATCTGGGGCTTAAATTAATTCATCAGAAAGAAAAAAACAACTGGGCTGTGGTCCAGTTTATAATGAACGAATAAGATCAATTTTTCAACACAGACGTTTGAGAAACCTGCACGGACGAATTAACTTTCTCTTTGGGATGTTCAGGATAAAAAATAAAGACTAATGCCACAATAATAAGTATATATACAATCATTTGCCCTGCTATTTTTAAAACTTCTTTTGCCATAAAATTAAGATTTATATAGATTAGTTTACCAAATTATTGTATAAACGAAACAGAACCTCTCATTATTGCATCCTGGCAGAAATATTTTTTCGAATAGTCATATTTTCCAATTCTGTAAGCGTGCCATTAAAAATATTTAAATCCACATTCTCTTCTACACCCGGAATAGAGCCTACGTCAGTATGCTGCCAAAACTTCCATTGTCCTTTATATTCCACTGAGTCTACATAATAATGAGCAATCCAATAGGGATAAGCATTAAAAAGAGAATCACTCAGATATTTTGTTTTAAATTTATATGAGGTGTAAATAATCGGCTTTACTCCATAATAGGCTTCTACCATATTCAACCATATTTTTACTGCTTTTACAAGACTTTCTTTGCTTTGTCCTCCTATTTTTTCTACATCAAGCACAGGAGGAAGATCTTTGCCGTCCAACTTCACCCAATGTATAAAAAGTTTAGCTTGCTTGGCAGCGGATGTTTCCGGATTAAAATAATGGTAGGCACCACGAATAAAACCATGCTGACGAGCCGACTTAAAGTTCTTCTGAAAAGCTTTATCACAAAGGCTTCCACCCTCAGTTGCCTTAATAAAAACAAAGAGCAGAGGATAATCTGGCGACTGATATTTAGCTAGTTTTTTCCAATCAATCTTTCCTTGATAGTGGGATATATCAATTCCATGAACTTGATAACCTGAAGGCATGCAGACACCATACTCTTTGTTACCATAGCAAGGCTTCCACCTATAAGCATATGGACGGATAAAAAAATGATAGAAAAAAACACAAAAGAGAACTATCAACACTAAAGCCAAACCACGGACCAGCCAGTGAGGAAGATTCCGGGATACCCTTTTTTTCTTCCGGCCTTTTTTTCTACCGGTCGAAGAATATTTCTTCTTTGCAGAAACTCTTTTGCCCGATTTATGGTCACTCTTGATTGCTGATATAGGGTAATTATTCATTTAGTTAGCTGAAAGCTTTTATTTATAAACAAAAAGAGCACCACAGATTTCACAGATTAAAAAAAATGAATGTTTGAAATTCAATTATAATTTCACGTAATCTGAGTAATCTGTGGTGTATCAATTAAAACAATAGATACTACTTATAGTAATCTATTTACTTTGTTCCAATTGCAATGTCTTGGTAGGCTGATCACAGACTTCGGTCGGGCCAAAATATTGGATAGGACCCGGATATACATAATCTGTATTGATGGCCCAATCGTCACGTTTAGATGCAAAAGTCCGGAAAGGCTTACCATCAAGTTTTACCAGTGCTTTTTGAATAACCGGTTTCATCTCTCCATTACGTTTTTCCATATTCATCATCATAGTAATAGGAACACCTCCGGCAATCCATTTTTCGGCAGGAGCTGTCGTGTTACGAATAGAAGCCATGTATCCGGTTTTGCCATTTATTACTAATGCAGATGCAGCATAACCTAATGAATAGCAATAATCAGCATCATAGTTAGAAGGAGCAGCACATCTACCTTCATATCCAAAAAAGTGTACCTGCGTAGCAAATTTGCCCACATACTTACCTTGCTCTTTCCACTCTGCCAATTTATTGCCGACCATCTCTGCCAGTAACTTTTCCGTTTCTATCAAAGAAACCTGAACATTCCCGTGAGGATCTCTATCTAATGTTAGCTGACGAGCAACACCCTCGGGGAGGCTGGCATAAATTTCCGCATTTTCTTTCGATAATTTGGAAACGATATAATCACGTTGATGGGATTTTTTTATATGAGAGAATTCCTCTGCATTACTTGCAAGAAAGTCATTCAATTCTGAAATTAACTTTTTCATCGCTGGAATGAACTCGATCAATCCTTCGGGGATTAAAACCGTTCCAAAGTTATGACCTTGCGCTGCACGTGCTGCCACAGCTTTTGCTATATAAGTAACCACATCATCCAGAGACATATTTTTAGCTTCTACTTCTTCAGAAACGATGCAAATATTAGGCTGAACTTGTAAAGCGCACTCCAAAGCAATGTGAGAAGCGGAACGTCCCATCAACTTAATGAAGTGCCAGTATTTACGAGCTGAATTGCAATCTCTTTGAATATTACCAATCACTTCCGAATAGACTTTGCAAGCAGTATCAAAACCAAAAGAAGTCTCAATTTGATCATTTTTCAAGTCACCATCAATGGTCTTGGGACAGCCTATTACCTGTACGTTGGCTTTCTTTGCAGCGTAATATTCCGCTAACACACATGCATTCGTGTTAGAATCATCACCACCAATGATAACCAATGCTTTAATATTCAATTCACGGATAATTTCCAATCCTTTTTCAAACTGAGCTTCAGATTCCAACTTTGTACGACCGGAACCAATAATATCAAAACCGCCGGTATTACGATATTCATAAATAATCTCAGTGGTAAGTTCCATATAATTATGATCTACCAATCCGCCCGGGCCAAGAATAAATCCATAGAGTTTGCTATCAGGATTGAGATTTTTCAATCCATCAAAAAGGCCGGAGATTACATTGTGCCCACCAGGAGCTTGACCACCAGAAAGAATAACTCCCACATTAACCGCAGGATAGTTAATCTGCGTATTCGATTCAACAAATTGTACGATAGGCATCCCATAAGTGTTTGGGAAAATCCTCTTAATTTCATCTTGATTGGCTACAGATTGTGTTGGTTCTCCTTCACTTACTTTTACCGATCCTCTAAATGCTTTTGGCAATTTAGGTTGATAAGCCGCTCTGGCAATTTCTAGTGCGCTTTTAGTCATTTTTTCTATATTTGTTTAAAGTGTGTATAAGGATTGTTGCGTTAAGCGTTGCAAATTTCGCTTTTTTTTCTGAATTATGAAAGCTAATCTAATTTAAAACGACCTTTTTATAATTGAAAGATGACTTTTATTATTGTTTGCAACATTGATATTACAATTTACAAGACGACAGTATAAATTGTGCATTTAGATTTTTAAAAGGCTGCATTTAAATCTTTCATAAGAAATAAATACATAATTTTAATATAAATACGTTGTACAGAGTAAAACATTTGTTATGTACAAAACAATTAATTGTTTTGTACATAAATATATAATAGTTCTATAAATTCTCAATATTTTCATATCTTCGCCCTTAGGATTTATTAGGGGAAATAATGAAATAACTTCGGGAAAAGTCTCTATCTTTACCGCAATTTTCATTTGTATCAACTTAAAAACAGAAAGATTATGGCAAGCAGAAAGAATTTAAAAAAACGTGTAAACTATATTTCCGGTGAATTATTTACAGAATGTCTTGTTAACAGTTTATATGTTCCAGGTACAGATAAAGTAAAAGCAGATGAGCTAATGGGAGATATATTAGTTCTGCAACAAGAGTTTATTAGTCGCATCAGTCACACACAGCCAGGCAATGTAAAAGAATTCTATGCTAAATTTCGTAAAGACTTTACAGCCCGTGTAGATGCCGTCATTGATAGCATTGCTGCATTAAACTAATTTAGGATTAAAGAATGAAGAAAGTAATTTGTAGCTTTATCTATCACAAATTAATGGGATGGAAATCGGTGGTGACAGTCAAGGATTACGATAAGCAGATTATTTGTGCTGCGCCACATACCAGTAACTGGGATTTCATTATAGGCAAAATATTTTATGCTGCTATAGGAAGGGATACCGGTTTTATGATGAAACAAGAATGGTTCTTTTTTCCTTTAGGTATCCTCCTTAAATACATGGGAGGAATACCAGTGCGCCGAGGTCACAAAAACTCTATGGTAACACAGGTGGTAAAGGAGATTGAAAGAAAAAAGACATTCCATTTGGCCATTACTCCGGAAGCTACCCGTTCAAGAAATCCTAACTGGAAAAAGGGGTTCTATTATATTGCTGTAGAAGCAAAAATACCTATTGTTTTGGTAGCTATTGATTATTCAATCAAAACAATTACTGCAGAAAAAGTAATCATACCTTCAGGAGATATAGAGAAAGATATGCATGAAATAAAGCTTTATTTTAAAAAGTTTAAAGGAAAATATCCAGAAAATTTTGCTACTGGATTAAAGGATATAGAATAAAATGAAGACAACTTTGCGTGTTTCACTGGTACAAACAAATATTGTGTGGGAAAATAAACAAGAAAATCTCAGCAAACTGGAAGTCCAGCTTCGGACTTTGAGCGAAAAAACAGATATAGTGGTGCTTCCCGAAATGTTTTCTACCGGATTTACTATGCAAAGTTCTCTTTTTGCCGAAACAACTAAGGGAGAAACCTTAACTACTCTCCGGCACTGGGCGAAGAAATATAACTTTGCCCTTGCCGGAAGTTTTATTTATACCAATAATAAAGAAGAATTCTTTAACCGAGCATTCTTTTTATCTCCTGATGGAGAAGAATACTTCTATGATAAACGCCATCTCTTTAGAATGGGCTATGAGCCCCAACACTTTTCTTCTGGAAATAAGCGTTGCATTTTCTCGTGGCAAGGATGGAAAATCTGTCTGATGGTTTGCTATGATCTACGTTTTCCGGTATGGTGCAGAAATGTAACCAATGAATATGATCTTCTTCTTTTTGTGGCCAACTGGCCTGCTTCTCGTCGTCGTGTATGGGATACTCTTCTTTGTGCACGGGCACTTGAAAACCAAAGTTATGTTTGCGGGGTAAACCGTGTAGGTGATGATGGCATGAATATTCATTATGTGGGTGATTCCGCTCTTTATAATATGAAAGGAGAAAATATGGTTCACTTTACAGAAAATGAAGAAGGAACCCGTACCAATTGTCTTGATTTAGATGCTCTCCGCGCTTTTCGCACAAAGTTTCCTGCATGGCGGGATGCAGATCCTTTCACCTTAAAATAAAGCATTTAACTGACATTTGAAGTAATATTTGGTTTTTAATATTTAAAATTATTTATTAACTCATTATTATTTCTGCAAATGATAAAATAAATAAGAAGAATTTTATATCTTTGTGATTCTTAAAAAAAATAATGTAATCCTAATAATAGCCGTATTATGAAGATAAATCTAACTTCGCAAATCACGTTAAACAGGGTTTCGCCTAAGTATTACAAACCCGAGAACGCTTTTGATCGTTCAGTTCTTACACGTTTTGAAAAAATTCCTACTGACATTTATGAATCAGTGGAAGAAGGTGCCCGTCACATTGCTTCAGAAATAGCTAATGCTATACTGGAAAAACAAAAGGCTGGTCGCTTCTGCGTAATGGCTCTCCCAGGCGGAAATTCTCCCCGCTCTGTATTTGAAGAATTAATTCGTATGCACCGTGAAGAAGGGCTCAGTTTCCGCAATGTGGTTGTATTCAATATTTATGAATACTATCCATTGGCACCCGGAGCTGTTAACAGTAATTTAAAAACCTTGCAGGACATGTTTCTTAATCAGGTGGATATTAATAAACAAAATGTATTTAGTCCCGATGGAAGTATTGCCAAGGATACCATATTTGAATATTGTCGTCTCTACGAACAACGAATTGAAAGCTTTGGAGGAATAGATGTCTTACTATTGGGCATCGGCCGTGTTGGAAATATTGGTTTTAACGAACCTGGATCACAAGTGAACTCTACTACCCGTCTGATTTTACTCGACAATACATCGCGCAATGATGCCGCGAAAGTATTTGGCGGAACAGAAAACGTACCTGTAAGCTCTATTACAATGGGAATTGCAACTATTCTTTCTGCCAAAAAGATTTTCCTGATGGCATGGGGAGAAGATAAAGCCCAAATGATTAAACAAACAACCGAAGGTAAAATAAGTGATACGATTCCTGCTTCTTATCTGCAAATGCATAACAACGCACGTGTAGCAATTGATCTTTCGGCTGCATATAATCTAACACGGATTCAGCGTCCTTGGCTGGTTACTTCCTGCGAATGGAATGATAAACTGATTCGCAGTGCCATCGTGTGGCTTTGCACACTTACAAAGAAACCCATTCTAAAATTAACCAATAAGGATTATAATGAGAACGGATTAAGCGAATTATTAGCTCTTTTCGGATCAGCTTATAACGTAAACATCAAAATATTCAATGACCTTCAACATACTATTACTGGCTGGCCAGGAGGAAAGCCGAATGCAGACGACACTTATCGTCCCGAACGAGCAAAACCTTATCCTAAACGTATTGTAGTATTTTCTCCTCACCCAGACGATGATGTAATCTCAATGGGTGGAACTGTAAGGCGCTTGGTGGAACAAAAACATGATGTGCACGTAGCTTACGAAACTTCTGGTAATATTGCCGTAGGAGATGAAGAAGTAATACGATTCATGCATTTCATCAATGGCTTCAATCAGTTATATGATGCAAAGAGTGAAATTATCGACAAGAAATATAAAGATATCCGGTCATTCATCAATCATAAAAAAGACGGTGATATTGACACAAATGATATGCTTCGTTTGAAGGGATTGATTCGCCGTGGAGAAGCACGGACAGCTTGTGCATATGCAAACATTAAGTCTGATCATGTCCACTTCCTTGATCTACCGTTTTATGAAACAGGCAAAATACAAAAAGGACCATTAACCGAAAATGATGTAGAGATTGTTCGCGCTTTGTTACAGGAAGTAAAGCCTCATCAAATATTTGTTGCAGGCGACCTTGCTGATCCACACGGTACACATCGTGTATGTACAGATGCTGTTCTTGCTGCGATTGATCTGGAAAAAGAAGAGAAATGGATGAAAGATTGTCGCATATGGATGTATCGTGGTGCATGGGCTGAATGGGAAATTGAAAATATCGAAATGGCTGTGCCTATCTCTCCCGAAGAATTGAGACTGAAACGGAATACCATTTTGAAACATCAGTCACAAATGGAAGGTGCACCGTTTATGGGCAATGACGAACGTTTATTCTGGCAACGTTCTGAGGACCGCAACCGTAGTACTGCAGCACTATATGATAGTCTTGGACTGGCTTCTTACGAAGCAATTGAAGCTTTTGTAGAGTACATACCGCAATAAACAATTTACAATAGTATAGGTAAAATTCCTCAGATTAACACAGATTAGCAATAATTTCTGTGCTGATCTGTGGAATTTATATTTATAAAAGTGTACTTTTGTGTGATAAACTTTGGAATGATGAAGAAACGATCTATATTATTTCTCCTTTTACTCGTTTTTACTACAAAAGGTATTTCACAAGACATAGAAAAGAATGTAGAAAAGCGTTTAAAAGAGTACTTTGAAAACTATTCTTGTCCCACCGCTCAAATAGGAAAATGCAAATTAAAAAGCTTTGCCATTGATTATGATTTAAAAAAAATAGATATTTATGCTACAGAAAGCTTTGCTTACCAACCTTTCTTGCCCGAAATCGTAGATAGCATTTATCACAATCTGTCACAGTTACTTCCGGGACCTGTATGCTATTTCAAAACAACCATTTATAGTAACGGTGAATCCATTGAAAATCTCATTCCATTTTTTTTTCGGAAAAACAAAAAGGATAAATCCAGAATATTAGGAGATATAGACAATCGCGATGCCCCATGGGTTAAGAACATTTCTCATCCGAATGAGATTTCAAAGGGACTACAAAACAGACAAATTGCTCTTTGGCAAAGCCACGGTAAATATTTCAAAAATGATTCCGGTAAATGGTTATGGCAACGTCCACAACTATTCTGCACCACTGAAGATCTTTTTACTCAATCAATTATACTTCCTTACGTCATTCCAATGTTGGAAAACGCAGGAGCAAATGTTTTTACCCCTCGTGAAAGAGATACCCAGAAAAATGAAGTGATTGTAGATAATGATAATCTTCGGTCGGGCTCTATTTATATTGAAGTAAAAAGTAGAAAAAACAATTGGAACACATCGGATGTAGTGGGATTTGCTCAAAAAAGACAAATTTATCAGGATGGAGAAAATCCCTTTACTGAAGGGTCGGTTCGATATGCCAAAACAGAAAAAAAAAGGGATAAGGCATTTGCAGAATGGGTGCCTACTATTCCTGAAGAAGGGAATTATGCCGTTTATGTATCTTACCAGTCATTGCCAGAAAGCGTAACGGATGCCAAATATACGGTTTTTCATAAAGGAGGAGCAACCGAATTTATAGTAAACCAGCGAATAGGTAGTGGAACATGGGTTTACTTGGGAACTTTTACTTTCGATAAGGGATCCAATGACTACGGAATGGTGGCACTGAGCAATCAGAGCAAAGAAAAAGGAGTTGTTTGTGCCGATGCAGTTCGTTTTGGCGGAGGAATGGGAAATATTGCCCGTGGAGGTGCGGTAAGCGGTATGCCTCGCTACTTGGAAGGTGCTCGCTACTGGGCTCAATGGGCTGGAATGCCTTATTCTGTTTATGGGGATAAAGAGCGAGCAAATGATTATGCCGATGATATTAATGCTCGTTCCAAAATGATTAATTATTTATCCGGAGGTTCAGTTTACAATCCCAAACAAAAAGGATTGGGTGTTCCTTTCGAAATGACGATGGCCCTTCATAGTGATGCCGGTTATAATTTAAACGACGGAACAGTTGGCTCGCTGGGAATCTATACTACTGACTATAATAATGGAAAACTCGCTTCCGGTATTTCTCGTTACTCTTCCAGAGATTTGGCCGATTTAATGGTCACTCAACTACAAGCGGATATTCGTTCACAATTTAACGTGCAATGGAATCGTCGTAGTCTGTGGGATAAGAATTATAGTGAAACTCGCCTTCCGGCTGTACCATCAATCATATTAGAATTTCTTTCTCACCAAAATTTTGCAGATATGAAATTGGGGCACGATCCCAACTTTAAGTTTATCGTAGGACGTTCCATTTATAAATCCATTCTTCGTTTTGTCACTTCTCAACATGATAAAGATTATGTGGTACAGCCCCTGCCTGTTGATCATTTTGCTATTAAATTCGGAAAAAAGAAAAACACCTTTAATCTTTCCTGGAAAGCGGTGGAAGATCCGTTGGAATCTTCTGCTAAGCCACATAACTATATTGTTTACACTCGCATCGGCAACTTTGGATTTGACAATGGAATATTGGTTAATGGAACATCATACACAACTAAAGTAGAGCCTGGATTGGTTTATAGTTTTAAGGTGACTGCTGTGAATAAAGGAGGAGAAAGTTTCCCTTCTGAAATTCTTTCCGCTTATAAAACAAAAAAAGAGAAAGATAGAGTACTGATCGTGAATGGGTTCGACCGTATTAGCGGGCCTGCCATTATCGATACTCCCGACTCTGCCGGATTTGATTTGAAACAAGATCCCGGCGTTCCATATCAATACAACAGCTCCTACTGCGGTGCACAAACAGGATTTGATAGAAAGTACGCAGGGAAGGAAACCGCCGGAGGATTAGGTTATAGCGGAAATGAACTGGAAGGGGTACGCATTGCTGGTAATACTTTCGACTATCCTTTCGTACATGGTAAAGCAATTCAGGCAGTAGAAGGCTATTCGTTCGTATCATGTAGCGACGAAGCTGTGGAAAACGGGCAAGTTAATCTTAACGACTATCATTTGGTGGACTATATTCTGGGACTGGAAAAAGAGACTACTTCTATGGACAGATTACACAACAAAAAATACAAAACGTTCTCTCCGGAGATGCAAAAACTAATCACACAATATTGTCGGCAAGGAGGAAATATTATGGTGAGTGGTTCCTATATAGGCAGTGATATGAATGATTCTGAATCGGATGTAAATTTCACTCAGAACATTCTTAAATACAGCTTTCAGAAAAGCATGCGGCATACACATTCAGGAACTATTTTCGGTTTAGGACGTTCATTTATTATTCCCCGAAAAGTAAATGAAAAAAACTATTCTGTTCCTGCTCCCGAGTCTATTATCCCTATCTCTCCCGCCTTTCCCGCATTAAAATATATAGAAGGAAATAGTAGCGCCGGAATAGCTTATAAAGGACACTATCGTACATTTATTATGGGATTTCCTTTCGAGTCTATTGACACCGAAGAACACCGGGCAGAAATTATGGCAGGAATTCTTCAATTTTTAAACGGAAGATAAAGCAAGTCTCATTATTATTTATATCTTTGTCCGAAGTTAAACCTAAAACAAAGATACGATGCATACAATACAAGCAAATATGTCAGGAACCAGAAGTATAGATATTTCTGAGCAAAACCTACAAACAATTCGCAAATACATGCTTTTTCAGCATCTGATAAGCAGCACAGGGGTAGTAGACGAAGCAGACATGGATAAATTAAAGTGGAATGTCCGTTCGTTAATTGCGGCACAGGAAAGTGACAGCAAAGATTTACTAGATCTATGCATTGATGTAATCTACCAAAACAACATGAAAGCATTTGGTTTGCAACAATTATTAAATCTCTACAAAGAATGGGAAGAGAAGCAACCAGTGGAAACTGAGCAAATAATAAAATAATTTTTACGAGTTGTGTGGTTTATTTAATTAAATTCAAACTGAAAATCAGAATTGCACAACTTAAAGGAAACGTTCCTTTATAAAAACGTTGTAACAGCTCAGCTAAAATGATGGATATGGAATATTTAGAAAATATTTATTTTTCAGAAATTATTATTTCCACTGTGCTTATTCTTATTTGTGGACTATATTTGTTGCCTGTAAAGTGCTGTAAAGATGAAGAACTCACCAATTATCGTATTTCACGAATAGTTTTATCGGTAACATATATATTTGTGTCTGTCTGCTTCCTTATAGGAGCGCTAGTCTCACATGGAAAAAAATCTGTGCAGTTTGGTGAAGTTATTACATTAATTGCCGCTTCTTTTCAAGCTTTACTTTTTTATTTCACCTTAATTACGCTTCTTAACATCCATTTCGTTACTTATAAAAAAGTAATTAAGCATCTTTTTAGCATTTTTTTTCTTGCCGATCTTCTCTTGATTATATATTTAAAAGGGCGTCATTCCATCTCTTTTTTTTCGGCTACTTATTGTCTCTTTTTCGTACTATATATAGCACAGTTTAGTTATTACAGTGGGGCCCTTATTCGGGAGTATAGAAATTATAAATCGCAAATAAACCATTACTTTCCTGATCAGGAAATCCTCAGACTCCGATGGATAAAAAGGGCTTTTATCTCTTCTATAAGTATAACAATTATGGCAATACTCAATTTATTCACAGGAATTGCATTTTCAATATTATTCATTGCTGTCTTTTCTTGTTTCTACATTCTATTTGCTATAAAGTATGCTCATTATGCAACTGGATTCCAATTAATAAAATCTGCTATAATAGCAAACTCTAAGGACAATTAATCCGTATCTTTGTCGAATTAATTCTACAAAAAAGTGATTAAATGCGAAAAAGGATGAACCCGTTGATATTTAGAAATATAGGCAGTGGTTGTCCGATGCTGTCTTAGCCTGAAAAATACAAAATCATATCGTTTTCGTTGCTTTTCCGTTACCAAGTCATTACCTGTTTTTTGTAGCGCAGAATACGGCAGAACGCTATCTATAAAATTGATATTTAGTCGTTTGCGCAAACTGAAACAATTTATGCCAAAATAATTTCTACACTTGGCACATTGATAGTTGACCGCTCATTTTTCATAACTCAAATAACTCATTTGGAAGTAATTTTAAAACTAAAAAATGAGTATTATGACAAACGAGTTAAAGGTATTATTCTACCTCAACACGAACAATTCGATTGCTTTTTGCTTACTAACAGAATGTTAGTTGGATTTCGAGAGAGCTTGGGTAACGGTTTGGCGACCGTTCTTATTTCAGCGATTTGCGGTGCAATACTATCAAATAACTCGGCCGTAAAGGTAAGCAATTTCTTGGGGATTTCAAGTATATATTTTTCCTTCTTATCTGATAAACACCTCTCTTATGAAAAGAATAAATAAGGCAAGGCTTTTATCGGAAATACGCTTTCAAGATACGAGAAAGGAAGATTTTCGATAAAATTCATTTTAGCATTGACGTTTTATTCTGGGAATATACCTTTGTGTTCAGATATAAAGGATTCATTCATAACCCTTATGCTGCCTTTTTATAGAAATCTCTTTGGTGTTGGTGGCAGGCTTCTCTCTTAATTGTATAATATTTTCTCCATTTTGCGCAATTACAACTATGCCTGCCAATTCATGATCTAATATTTTTCATATATTTAGTCTTTTTTCTCGATGGTAATAAATTATGGTCTATTTCACATATTAGCATTCTTCTTAAAATCCCATAGTTTTTTTTATTACTGCCATTTCTTTTTCTGAGGTTAGCATTTTTAATAATTCAAATGCGACATTTGGAGCTGTCTCTGGACAATAAGACGTAATAATATTACCATCAACTACTATTGGTTCGTTCACAACATTCACTCCAAATTCTTTCAGCTTATTTTGCCAATAGCCGTCTTTTAAATGGTAAGTAGTTGCTTTCCGATTCTTAAGAACTCCACTTTTTGCTACAGGGAATGCCCCAGAACAAATTGTCGCAATAATTTTACCTTTTGCATTAAATTCCTTAATTAATTTTAAGAATCTTTCGTCATATGCTTCTTCATAAAAACCAAATTCCCCAAATCCACCAGGTATTGCTAAGGCGTCATATTCGTCAACGTTTATTTCTCCAATGGTTTTATCTACTATTACAGGTACATTAAAAGTGCTTATAACTTTTTTAGTAAAACCACAAGTGTCAACGAACAAATTATGTCCATAATCAACTCTGGCCCAACCAAGAACATCTATAAAAACACAAAATTCCATAGTCTCAAATGCCTTTGCCAGAAACACTAATACTTTCTTATTTTCCATACTTTTCAAAATTATCAATTTGTTAAAATATCTATCAGTTTTACTGTCCTCGCCTTACACCTAAGGTATTCTTTTTACCTACAAATTTAGCAAATATCTGCGAATCAACCGTATTTATCTCTTATACTTTTGTTTTTGCCCACTTCGGGTTTGATGTTGGGTCTTTTAGTAATTTGTAGTCTGCTTCATTTCCTGATATTTCTGTTTGAACCAGTCGATGATATTTTGCCCGTTGATTGATAGTTTGAGTTTGTCGGGGTTGCCCTGCTCTTTAAATAGATGTAATTTGGCGCCCTGTACGCTGAATGATTGATCATGTTCGGGCGAATGAAGTTTGCCATTAACCATTACTGCTTCGCCTTTGAAAAGCTGCTTAATGGTGTCTATCGCTAAGCCAATGCCTTTACATAACTGCGCTATCCGCAAGCGTTCACTTAAGTGCGGAAATACACTAAGCAACAGGTTTATATCTTGCGCCTTGTATGGCTCATAATCCTGCCGGAGTTGCTCTATACGGGTTTCCAAAGCGGATATTTCCTGTTCTTTCTGTTGGGTGTATTCGTGCATATTCAGGAACTTCTCCCGCGCTTCGTCTTTCCGGTCATACAAGTCCCTGACTTTCTCGTAAACGTCCTGCTTCTCCTCTTCCAGGTAACCTATGTTTTCTTTCAGGTCTTCGTTCTTGGCAAACAAATCCCTGTAATATTGAGGTGTGGAGATCTGTCGGGCATCAGAGCCTTTGATACCCCGCTCCAATTCGTATTTTTGCATTCTTTCGGCATATGTATCCTGAAACCGTTCCAAATTCTCCCGTGTCATCACATCATCGGTGCAAAGCCGGACGCTATCTTTCGGTTTCTTACGGTATTTTTTCTTGCCGTTGTTCTCTTCCTGTTTTGCCTTGCGCCTCTCGCCTTGAATAACAGGAACTACCGTAGCATGGATATGGGGAGTTTGTAACCACTCGATATTATCCTTGCACCATTCATCAAGTTTTCCTGCCGATTTCTAAATCATTACCTATCGCTAAATATTGACGGTTCAATCCTCTGAATTATACTGTATTTCTAAAAAATCACTATCTTTGCAACTATGAAAGAATACAGATTGACAGATTGGTTGCCTACAACCAAAAAAGAGATGGAGCTACGAGGATGGGATGAAATAGATGTCATTCTTTTTTCAGGAGATGCATATGTAGATCATCCTTCTTTTGGTAGTGCTGTTATCGGCCGTATTCTGGAAGCTCAGGGACTTCACGTGGCTATTATTCCTCAACCAAACTGGCGGGATGATCTTCGGGACTTTAAGAAGTTAGGACGTCCTCGTCTCTTCTTTGGTATTTCCCCCGGTTCCATGGACTCCATGGTCAATCATTACACCGCCAACCGCAGACTTCGTTCGGAAGATGCATATACTCCAGATGGCCGTTCGGATATGCGTCCGGACTACCCAAGCATTGTATATACTCAAATTTTAAAGAAACTCTATCCAGACGTGCCCGTGATTTTAGGAGGAATAGAAGCCTCTATGAGACGACTTACTCACTACGACTATTGGCAGGATAAACTACATAAAAGTATTTTGGTGGATTCAGGAGCAGATTTGCTTATTTACGGCATGGGAGAAAAACCAATCATAGAACTCTGCAAACAAATGCAAGAAGGTATTCCGTTTCCTGAAATTACAAATATTCCTCAAACAACCTTTCTTCGAAAAAAAGAAGATGTTTCTAAAAAAGAAACCGATATTTTGCTTCATACACACGAAGAGTGCTTAAAGGATAAAAAAAAACAAGCGGAAAACTTCCGGCACATTGAAGAGGAAAGTAATAAGATGGAGGCTTCCCGAATTCTGCAATCGGTAGATGATCAAGTAGTGATTGTAAATCCCCCTTATCCTCCTATGACAGAAGCCGAGCTAGACAATTCTTTTGATTTGCCTTATACCAGGCTACCTCATCCGAAATATAAAGGGAAAAGAATTCCAGCCTACGACATGATAAAATTTTCCGTCAATATCCATCGTGGTTGCTTTGGTGGTTGTGCTTTTTGCACTATTTCAGCTCATCAAGGCAAGTTTATCGTCTCCCGGAGTAAAACTTCTATCTTAAAAGAGGTAAAAGAAGTAATAGAATTGCCTGATTTCAAAGGATATTTAAGTGATCTTGGAGGGCCGTCGGCCAATATGTATCACATGGGTGGAAAAGATCTGAACATTTGCCGGAAGTGTAAACGACCTTCTTGCATTCATCCCAAAATTTGTCCGAACTTAAACACGGATCACCGTCCTTTACTAGATATTTATCATTCGGTAGATGCAATAAAAGGGATAAAGAAATCATTTATAGGTAGCGGAGTACGCTACGATTTATTGCAATATGATAGCAAGGATCCCGGAGTAAACCGCGCGGCGGCAGAGTATACCCGTGAGTTGATAGCCAAACATGTAAGCGGACGCCTCAAAGTAGCGCCGGAACATACTTCAGACCGAGTACTGAATATAATGCGTAAACCCTCTTTTTCTCAATTTCAACAATTCAAGAAAACTTTTGATAAATTGAACAAGGAACTGAATATGAACCAGCAACTAATTCCTTATTTCATCTCGTCTCACCCGGGATGTAAAGAAGAAGATATGGCGGAACTAGCAGTTATCACAAAAAATATGGATTTCCATCTGGAACAAGTACAAGACTTTACCCCTACTCCGATGACCGTTGCCACGGAAGCTTACTATACGGGATTTCATCCTTATACATTAGAACCTATCTTCACGGCCCATAATCCCAAAGAAAAGTTAGCACAACGCCAGTTTTTTTTCTGGTATCAATGTGAATATAGGAATCAGATCATCGCTGAATTGAGAAAAATGGGAAGAAAGGATCTGATCGATAAACTATACAATAGATAACATCTTGCTGAGGAATGACTAATCATTCTCTTCGTTAATTCTGGTTTATTCTTATTTCTTCACCCAAACATGGGTGATTTCTCCAAATACATATTTGCGATAATCGTTTGCTCCTTTGTAAGCTTCGTTTATATAGTCTTTAGCTTCTTGTGTGTAAAAATCATTGGGAT
>JAATGU010000020.1 GCA_015654535.1 Bacteroidales bacterium | reverse complement strand
GTCTCCCGGAGCAAGATTCTCTATTGCAACGCAAACATTATCATTCGGGTTTATTTTTATATACTTATTCATATCTATAAGTGAATGTGTGTATTTAATAATATATTATTATACTTAACGGACTATGACATTTATCCTTACTAAAGTCATAAAAAGGTCTAAGACCTTAATCCTTTTTTTATTGAGTTGATCATTTCTGTATATTCTGAGTCGGTAAGATATACCTTTTGAGGATTCATTACAAAAGTCGAACCATAATCAGGTCCGTCTACATACTTAGGAGCTAAGTGTATATGCAAGTGTGGCAACTTGTCGGAATATGCTCCATAGTTAATTTTTGCCGGATTATAAAGTTTAGCTATCACTGCAGCAACCTTATTTACATCGGTCATAAAAGCCAAAAGTTCTTCTGATGGCAATTGGTATAATTCCACATTATGGTCTTTATAGGCAACGATACAACGTCCCTTATAAGTTTGTTCTTTAAATAAAAAAACTGTAGATACACTAAGTGAGCATATCTCGATCATCAGATCCTTTTGAGTCTGATTTTTATTGCAGTATAGACAATCATTATTCATATCGGGTAGTTGTTGTGAAAAGATCGGGAAAAGAGAACCTCCTTCCCCGACTTTTTATATTATTAAGCTATAATAGATTTAAGAGCTTTAAGCATTCCTCCGTTTAGTATCAATTTTACATCTTCTGATACTTCATCTACGAACTGTGGAACTTCGCTAAAGTTTTCTTTCCACATTTCTTTGTGGGTGATCACTCCCCTAACCCATCCGTTAATATCGTATTCCTTGAATGTCGATTGAATAAATTCTATAAATTCGGCTGTATCATTAGGTGTAAATGCCACTTCCGACTTTCCACTGTAAAGAACCAATAATGCAGCAAAGGAGAAGATTGTTAATTTAGCATCCTTGTCTATTTTTTTGTAATTATCATATACTGTAGGATAATCTCTGGTTTCCCATTTCGAAAGAGAATTTAAAGAAATATCTTTCAGATAATGTTTCAAGAAAGGATTGTAAAAACGTTCAAGAATTTTAGCCGAAAAAGCTTTCAATTCTTCCGCATCTTCGTCAATAACAGCTAATACTTCATTAGCAACCATCTGATTGATGTATTTTTCAACTTCAGGTGTTTTGAAAGCATCCATTACAGTTTCGCAACCTAGTTGAAGTGCTACCGGTACCATTGCAGTATGAGCACCATTCAATATACGAACCTTTTTAGCTCGGAATTCTTTGATGTCATCCATGTAGATAACATTCAAACCGGCTTTATCCAATGGTAGTTTTTCTTTAATGATAGAATCTCCACCAATAGCCCATACATGGAAATATTCGCCTTTTACAACCAGATTATCATCAAACCCTATCTCGGCTTTTATCTCATTGATATTTTCTTTCGGAAATCCGGGAACAATACGATCCACCAACGTATCGTAGAAATGGCAAGCAGTATTTACCCAATTAATAAAATCATCACCCAGTTTATTAAACTTAGCATGTTTCAATACATAGTCGTGTAAGGTAGAACCATTATCTTCTATCAATTCACAACACACGATAAGAAGACCTTTGTTCGCATCCCCTTGAAATTTGTTGAAGCGTTTGTGAAGTAATGCAGTCATTTTTGCGGGGAACGATTTGGGAGGATTTGCATTCAAATCGTCTCCTTCTTCGTAGCGAATTCCGGCTTCGGTAGTATTAGAAATAATCATTTCCAACTCTTCGCTCAAGAATATCTTTTCGTATTCCGCATATTGAGTATATGGGTTTAAAACCTCATTGATACTCTTTACCAATGACACCTCTTTTACGGGTTGTTTATCTTTGATTCCTTCAAGATATACATGATACATGCAATCTTGTTCTTTGAAAAGATTTGCCACGAATTCTCCTCCGGGAATAGGCTGAACTGCCACTACTCCATGATTCATAACTCCGGCATCATTTGCCTTGTCGATCATCCAATCTACAAATGCACGAAGAAAATTACCTTCTCCAAATTGAAGAATCTTTACAGGAAGATCTTTCTTTTCTACAGTCGACTTATTTAGTTTTTTCATTTTATATAAATTTCTCTAATTCAATATTAAGGTTGAATAACGTTTAATTAATGTATCAGCAGCTAATTACAGATCAGTAATAGGCTGGTATTTAGGCACAAGACTTTTCATTACCGACCAACCGATAAGGTAAGCAACGGCACAGATAGAGAATATGATAAAATATCCTGCTTCTTCGCCTTTAAATCCCATAAAAGCCATCTGTGTTTCACCTGCATGGTCGAAAAGAACTCCTGATCCTTTGTTGATAAGGAATGATCCAACACCTCCTGCCATACCGCCAATACCGGTAATAGTGGCAATGGCTTTCTTCGGAAACATATCTCCTACTGTAGAAAATATATTTGCAGACCATGCCTGATGCGCAGCTCCTGCAATACCGATAATGATAACAGGCAACCAATAAGAAATGTGCCCCAAAGGTTGGGCAACCAAAGCCAATAGCGGGAAGAATGCAAAAATTAACATCGCTCTCATACGTCCTGCATAGGGATTCATTCCTTTTTTCTCTACAAAGTAAGATGGTAACCAACCTCCGATTATAGATAATAAGGTAATAGCATAAAGCACAAATATAGCCAGCTGACCTTCTGTATCAGACGATTTAATGCCGTACACAGAGCTTAAGTATGCCGGAGTCCAGAATAAAAAGAACCACCATACACCGTCGGTCATGAATTTACCGAAAGCAAAAGCCCATGTTTGTTTGTATTTGAAACAATCCAGAAACGAAACTTTGTTATTCGCATTTTTAGCAATATCCTGAGGTGTATCGTCTTTACTGTCTTGCTGTATATATTCAAGCTCTGCTGCATTAACGCCCGAATTCTGTTCAGGCTTTTTATAGACGAAAACCCAGAAGCCCATCCAAACAAAACCCAGTGCCCCGATAATGATAAATGACATTTCCCATCCCCATGAAGCGGCAATAACCGGAATAGTTACAGGTGCCGCAAGTGCTCCTACGGTAGCTCCCGCATTGAATATACTTGTAGCAAAAGCTCTGTCTTTCTTCGGAAAATATTCGGCTGTAGCTTTAATAGCCGCCGGAAAGTTTCCTGCTTCCCCGATTGCCAGAATCAAACGGGCGAAAATAAATAAGACAACACTGACATTCACAACCAAAGCAGCATTATTAACAGCTGCAATCGCTTCTTTGGCACCTTCAAAACCAACAAACCATTCTCCGGCTGTGATTCCTGATGTGGCTATTCCGCAGAATGCATGCAGTACAGCTCCTAACGACCAAACTCCGATTGCCCAAAGGAATCCTTTTTTGGTATCCATCCAGTCAACAAACTTTCCTGCCAATAGC
>JAATGU010000128.1 GCA_015654535.1 Bacteroidales bacterium | reverse complement strand
TACGGTTGCGGTAAGTTTGCTTAATGTAGTGATCGTGTTGCTCTATAAAAGCCTTTTCGCAGCTATAAAGCCTTGCGTAGTATTCTACAGGAGCCAGGTAGGCTGAACTGAGATAAATAGTTTGTTTCATTATTGTACGGAATGGAAGAAACGTTTCCATCGAAAACCAGTAAAGAATCCACCTTCGCAGTCTTTGGAAAACCATACCAGTGAAGCCTTTCCAATAACATGATCTTTGGGCACAAACCCAAAAAGACGGGAGTCACTAATGTTAATGGAATTGTTTGAAACCATCCAATAATAGTCTTTTGTGAATATGTATGACGATACTTTCTGCCCGTTCACGTAGAGCAATGAGTCGTTGATAATGGAGGCTCTTTTGCCTTCGTGATTATTGATGGCATTCCTAAGAAGAAGAATATTCCAGGGAGTGACGTGAATGTTTTTGCCTTTCCCTGGTATCACCAGTGGATTTGCTTGTCTACAACTATCCGAAAGCATCGATTTTATCGGTAGATCTGGCACTTCTTGCTTTATCAGATAGAGTTCATAACGGCTGAAACTGCGCACATATCCTTTTTCGTTATAACCCATCAACTCATTTCCTTCAATATTGAGTTGCTTTATTAGCTTTTCTACTGTGTTTTCTTTGTTTTTTGGATAAATGTAGAGTTGTTTATGATCGGGGTTGACTTGATCTCTGGAGCAAACAATGGCATATTGATTATTCACCATCAGTGTATCTCCTGGAAGCCCCATGCAACGGCTGATAAATACTTGCCGACTGTCTACAGGTGATAATATGGAATTGGCCTGTGGGTTATTGAATACCACCACATCGTTTTTACGAAGCGGTCGTTCGGCTATTCGTTGATAGCCGGAAACAGACATAAACGGTAAACGAAGTCCGTAAGCCCATTTATTAATAATGACACGATCACCACGAAACAAAGAGTTTTCCATTCCCGACGAAGGAATGTAGCAGGAACTAAAAGCAAAGAGTTGCAGGAGTAATACTCCCACAACTGCTATAACCAATGCTTTTATCCAGAAAAAAAAATTCTTTGTTTTTGATTTCATACTTAAATGTTATCTACAAACTTAAAGATTCGATCCCAACGGATCTTTCCGCTAAACCAACCTCTGTCTTTATCCAATGATAACCATACTACAATTGGTTTGCCGACAATATGATCTTCAGGAACAAACCCCCAATAACGGGAATCCGCCGAGTTATGACGATTGTCACCCATCATCCAGTAATAATCCATCTTGAAGGTATAACTGGTGGCCTGTTTGCCATTGATATAAATCTTTCCGCCTTTTACTTCGAGTGTATTGCCTTCATAAGTGCGGATGGGACGTTCGTAAATAGGAAGATTATCAGCGGAAAGCTTGATGGTAGCGCCTTTCTTTGGAATCCAGATAGGACCGTAGTTATTTCTGTCCCATTTAGTATAAAGATTGAGCGGATAAAGTTGTCCGGAGTATTCTTCTGATTCCATTTTTATTTTTGCAATCAATTTCTTGTTTGCAAGCAGCGCGTGATAAGCTTTTTGAGTCAAAGGAAGATGATACACAGGGTTTAGCTTACCCTGACTGTTCGTATTGGTGAATCCCTGACCATACAATGTATTATCCCAGTCGCTGGGAAGTAGCGTTTGATCGTCCAAACTAATGCTTAATTCACGGAATGTATCATCGGGGATATAAGAACCAGTGGTTTGTACGAAGTAATTAAACTGTAAATTCTCCGGATTCTTCGAAAGAATACTATTGATATATACCTGACCGTTCACAATTTTCAAAGTATCTCCCGGTAGTCCGATGCAACGCTTTACGTAATTTTCGCGTCGATCCACAGGTCGTACAACTATTTTTCCAAATTCAGTGGGATTAGCCAGCACGAGTTTTCGCCCTTCAGTATAAGCAATATTATAAGCCGCCCATTGTTGTTCACGAGTCAGGCTGTCCATATTTACATTAGGAACAATTCTTTTGGAAACATCGTAGCACAAAGTGTAAAAATCAGTTTGTTGTTCATTTAAAGCAACCGTATCTCCTGCTGGAAAGTTAAATACCACAATCTCGTTTCGCTTCACTTTTCCAAAGCCTGGTGCCCGCTTATATCCCCATTGAGGAAATTCAATATAAGATTTGCAGTTAAGTATCGGTAAGGTGTGCTGAGCCAAAGGCATAGATAAAGGAGTGTTGGGTACGCGAGGACCGTAACTCATTTTGCTCACAAAAAGAAAATCACCCACCAATAAAGACTTCTCTAAAGAAGAAGACGGAATCTGGTAATTTTGAAAGAAGAAGGTGTTGACAAAATACACTGCTACCAAAGCAAAAACAATGGCATCTACCCAACTCATCACGCCACGTACGCTTTTGTTTTTTGATGTTTTCCAGAAACTCCATGGAACGAGTTTGGTGATGTAGGCATCAAAAATAAATGGGACAGCAAGAAGACCCCATGCACTTTTAATCCAAACCAAAAACAGGAGATATAATACAATGGCAATACTGCAATTAAGCCACTGTCTGCGCGTTGCTTGTTTCATAATCGTTATGTTAGAATTTGAATAAATCATTCATACCCAGAAAACCCTGTTTGTCACGTGTAAATTCAGCCGCAAGAACTGCGCCAAGAGCAAAGCCTTTACGATTCTTGGCATCGTGAGTGATAGTTATGCTGTCTGCATTTGAATCATAGCGAATGCTGTGAATGCCAAACACTTCTCCTTCACGAATGGAATATATGGGAAGTTCATTGGCAGCTTTTGCCTCTTCTTTCACCCAGCTATCTTTACGATCCAGATTCTCAAGAATACCCTCGGCAAGGGTGATGGCGGTACCACTAGGGGCATCCAGTTTATGTACATGATGCGTTTCGCTCATTGAAACATCATAAGAGGGAAATTGATTCATTATTTTAGCCAGATAGTTGTTCACCGCAGAAAAGATGGTTACTCCAAGACTAAAGTTAGATGCCCAAAAAAGAGTCTTTCCGCCTTTTTCACAGAGTTCTTTCATCTCATCGCCATGTTCTTTCATCCATCCCGTGCTTCCCGATACTACTTTTACATTGGCAGCAAAAGCCTTCATGTAATTATTGTAAGCCACAGTGGGAGCAGTAAATTCAATGGCAACATCAGCGGACTTGAATGCTTCCGAAGTAAAATCTTCTTGATTTTTCAGATCAATGATACTAACAATTTCATGTCCACGGTTTAGGGCTATTTGCTCTATTTCTTTGCCCATCTTTCCATATCCTATCAAAGCAATTTTCATTTGAATCTTTCTATTTTATTTGTATTTATATGATTATGAAGAATAAAAACGTTGCAAATATAAGTAATTTAGAGGTAAGTTAGTACTTTTGTAGGAGATTTACAGCACATTAACAATGGAACAACTATTACATTACATTTGGAAACATAAAATATTCCCTTTAAAACAACAGGAAACGACCTCTGGACTGAGAGTTGAAGTTATTGATCCCGGCTTGGCAAACTCAAATGCAGGACCTGATTTCTTTAATGCGAAAGTGAAAATTAACGATACTTTGTGGGTGGGCAATGTGGAAATTCATTCAAAAACATCTGACTGGTTCCGTCATGGACACGATAAAGACAAAACATATGATTCGGTGATTTTGCATGTAGTTGAGGAATCGGACTGTGAGGTTTTGCGCATAAATGGTGAGCCAATCCCTCAAATGCTATTAAATTGCCCTGACACTATTCAAAAGAATTATGAGACTTTGCGCCGTACGGATATGCTTCCTTCTTGCTATGATATAATTCCTCAACTATCTTTGCTCACTATTCATTCTTGGCTATCAGCTTTGCAAAGTGAACGATTTGAAAAGAAAGCGGAAGCCATTGATGTCCGATTGAAGCATTGCAACGGAAGCTGGGAGGATGCTTTCTTTATTACGCTGGCCCGCAACTTTGGATTCGGGCTCAACGGAGATGCTTTTGAAAAATGGGCCAGTATGATTCCTTTTCGGTCGGTGGATAAACACCGTGATGATTTATTTCAAGTAGAAGCCATCTTTTTTGGTCAGGCAGGATTACTGGAGGAATCTCTCGATGACCCCTATTATCTCCGTTTGCAAAAAGAATTTGCATATATGACACATCTTTTTCAACTTCCAATAATCGATTCTTCTCTTTGGCGATTCCTGCGTTTGCGCCCGGGAAATTTTCCACATATCCGGATTGCCCAATTGGCTTTTCTCTATTCTCGTAAGTGGGGAATCTTCTCACAATTGATGGAAGCTGAATCGATGAAAGCG
>JAATGU010000154.1 GCA_015654535.1 Bacteroidales bacterium | reverse complement strand
TGACTAAATCAAAATAATCTAGCAGGCCTGAAGGTAAAAACATGCCTAAAATATCAAGTGGGGTTGGGTTATCGATCTTCTTTTTCATTCTGCAAAGATAAACTTTTAACTAGTACCCCCCCCAAGAATATAAACTGATTCTTCATTATTGAGTATTAAATCTATAGCATTTCTGTTTCTAGTTTTTGTAAGAATTGGCCGACATGGTAACCATCTATTAATCCGTGATGAACTGTTATGGATAATGGTAACCAGACATGATTTTCTTTAAGAAAATATTTCCCAACAGATATTTTAGGTACACTATCTTTGATTCTAAAACTTGTAGCATGTTTCAAATCAGTAAAGCAAGCCCAAGGTATAGATGAAAAATGTATAACATCAGCTCTTTTTGTAACCTCATTCATATTTAATCCTACTGATTTCTGCACGCTATCAATTTCATTATTAGCACTAGTTACAAATTCATTAAAATCCGGTTCATATTCAAAAAAGCCAAAGCCAAAGGTACCATCATCACGGCCAATCGTTGGAGATGCATGTATCAAATCATAACAGACAACCTGATCATTTTCAATTCTAAGCCGAAAAGGTTCTGTTTTATTTACAGCTTTTAATATTTTGTGCAAAGAAAGAAGAAAAAAGGATTTATTTTCTTCTTTACACTGATTATAAATGGAAGTACAATCAACATTTACAGTCATTCCAAAGAAAGGGTCATCAAAACGACTGAAAAATAAAAAATGTTCTTTTCTATTCCAGTTTTCTAGATTAATAAATTGTTTCATAATAAGATATTTTTAAGTTGCAGTAATGACTTTTGCACAAAGATACGAGGATGATTTATATTCTCATTTATTTTTTCATACAGCCACACGGTATGAAAAGGTGCATAGGCTCCATATCTATAAAGCTCCAAATCTTCCATTTCTGTCTGAAATAAACAAGCTGATATTTTTTTGGAAGTTACAAATTCTTGCAATAGTTGGCGAAACGCTTTTTCCGTTTCCTGAAAAAAAAGTTCATTTACCCAAAGGGTGTCATCTGCATCAAATGCTATGACTTTTATATTTTCTATCATTTTTTTATTTAAAATTGTAAATAATGGCTTACTTAGCTTTATTTCAAAAATCACTGAACATGAATTGCTTACCAAGTTGCTGTACTGCTTTCGCTTTCATACTCAGCTTTTGGAACTAATGTCCAGTCAATTGTTTGAAACGGGATGTTATCGTTATTTATCATTTATTTTTTTAATTATAAGCACAATTAAGTATATGATTTTTGTTTTGTGCTGCCATTCTCATCCATACCATATTTCAGATTAATAGCCATTTAATGCTCCTCTTACAGCACCACACATTTCCTATAGCAATGCTTGAGCCAAAAGGAGTTGCTATTCTAAAGCGATCATTTTTGCTAATATTCAGCTCTTTTGAGAAGACTGATAAAACTGATTGTGCGCAGTTCTATTTTTTACTAAAGGTTTCTACTGCTTCTGTTGATTTATCCTTTTTATAATTCAAATTTTTATGTAAAGGTAGTAAACTTTTATATCAAATTTAGAACACGGAGTCATAAAATCAAGAATTAAATGCACTTTCTTCAAAATAAAATCAGGAGAAATGAATTTATTCTTCCCGATTTTATTTAAAGCTTGTATACTTTACTTTTTCTATTTTTTTAGAAACAGGTGAACCATCATTGAGTTTCTTTATTTGCTCAAACTGTTTTTTGTAAGCTAGTTAGGCTTGCCCATATCAAGGTTGTATAAGCATCGTTTTTGGGATAACTAATCTTATATATTTTGAGCATATAATCCCTTCCGGAACATTAGAGACGTTTACTTTAACTTTTTCTTTTGACTTTGCAGGTAGATCATACATAATCTTGGCTATTTACGAATCTCCTGGATGGGTATATGTCTGATGGTTTAGATGTCTGGTTGTAAAGGACGCTGTTAGTTACGTACGCCCCATTGTTGTTTTTCAGTATCCAGATTCCTTTATTGCGTTTTCCTATGATGTTTTTTAGTAGTGCTAAAAACAGGTCTGGACTTCTTGTCCAATAGATTGTACTCTTTGGGCAAAATCTCTGGATATCTATTTTTAAGGGTAAGACACATAAATATATTGATTATATATTTAGCAAGAAAGGACAATATACATATACTTAACTTGCCTTATCTTTGTCGCATTGCATTAAATAAATAAAAGATAAAAGTATAGACCTAAAATTATCGACTCGGGAAGAATACCTAAAAAGAGTCAATATAGTGGTAGACTATATTAATAATCATTTGGATGAAGGACTGGATCTTGAAAAACCGGCAGTACACTCTAATCTTTCATCCTTTCATTTTCATCGCATCATGAAAGCTTTTCTGGGAGAGCCGATTGGTGCATATATAATAAGGGTACGACTGGAAACTACCGTCCGTTTACTTCGCTACACCGACCTTCCGGTTGAACAGATTGCCTATAGTGTGGGGTATGAGATGCCTTCTTCACTATCAAAATCATTCAAAAAATTTTATAATATTTCCCCTCTTGAATATCGCAATGACAAAAACTTTGTAATTATGAAACCAGTACAATTAAATCCTGATTTGAAATTAAAATCACCCAAGGTGATTGAGTTGGAAACTAAAAAAACTATTTACATTCGTCTGACCGGAGCCTATTCCGATCTTGACTTTTGTGGAACCTGGGCGCGCCTTTGGGCTTATGTAAAGGAGCAGAAACTTTTCTCGGCAGGTATTGAATCTATCAGCATTTATCACGATGATCCCAAAGTAACTACAACCGAGAAATTACGTACAGACATTTGCTTAATTCTTCCAAAGCCTGCTGAACCGAGAGGGGGGATAGGGGTAAAGGAAATTGCTGGAGAAAGGTATGCCGTTTTCCTGTATCAGGGTCCTTACACAAACCTTGGAATTGTGTACGACACCATCTTTGCTCAATGGCTCCCTAGTAGTGGGTATGAACTTCGCAACGCTCCGTTATTTGAAAAGTATGTCAATGATCCTTCCCGAACAGAAGAAGCTAAACTGAAAACGGAGATTTATATTCCATTGGATTAAAACTACGCTTTACTAACGATCACGAAGAAAGTAAATATTAAAAAAAATGGTATATCTCACTTCTCTCATTTCTATTCGAAATGTTGAACTAATTCTCGAGTAAATAACTATTAATTTCATATATAACTGTATTTAATTTATTCTTAGTATAGTTTATATAGTAGCGGATCCTATCTTATATAGAAAAGCTCAAAATTACTCCTTTTTGCATAGTTATTACACAATCTTGATCATGCAAATTAATAAAAACTCTAAAAGTTTACATCTTAGAATAAATATTAACCATTCTCTAAAACTGTTTATTGTAATTTTACTGAAGATGATTTATACAATTTGTATTATATATTTTATAATTAATTTATGATAAATAATTTTATTATTGGAGGTATATGTGCTTGTCTTTCGACTGTGTCTTTTGCACAATTACCTTTTCAGAACGCAAAACTCTCGGCCGATGAGCGTGCCGAAGATTTGGTGGCCCGACTCACTTTAGAGGAGAAAGTTGCACTGATGCAGGATGTTTCTGTCCCAATTGAGCGCTTGGGTATTAAAAAATATAATTGGTGGAATGAAGCGCTTCATGGTGTTGCACGTGCCGGATTGGCTACTGTCTTTCCACAACCAATAGGTATGGCTGCAACTTTTGATGACGATGTAGTTTTTCATGTATTTGATGCTGTTTCTGATGAAGCACGTGCCAAATATTCATATAATTCATCCCATGGAAACTACGAACGTTATCAGGGGCTTACTATGTGGACCCCAACAATAAATATTTTTCGTGATCCGCGTTGGGGTCGGGGAATTGAAACATATGGTGAAGATCCCTATCTGACAAGTAGAATGGGAGTAAAGGCCGTAAAAGGTTTACAAGGTCCCGAAAATAGTAAATATAACAAAATACATGCTTGTGCCAAACATTTCGCCGTACACTCCGGTCCGGAATGGAATCGTCACTCTTTCAATGCAGAAAACATATCTCCACGTGATTTATATGAAACATACTTGCCCGCTTTTAAAGCTCTTGTAAAAGAGGCGAAAGTTAAAGAGGTGATGTGTGCTTATAACCGTTTTGAGGGTACTCCATGCTGTGGAAGTAACCGATTGCTTACGCAAATATTACGTGATGAATGGCAGTTTGATGGCATTGTTGTTGCTGATTGCGGTGCTATAGCTGACTTTTATAAACCTAATGCACATACTACTCATGCAGATGCAATTTCGGCTTCGGCTGATGCTGTTTTAAGTGGAACCGATTTAGATTGTGGGAGTAGTTATAAATCACTGGTTGAAAGCGTAAAAAAAGGATTGGTTTTTGAAAAAGATATTGATGTTTCTGTAAAACGGTTGTTGAAAGCGCGTTTTGAATTGGGTGAGATGGATGACAGCAAAACTGTTTCCTGGAATCATATTCCATATTCTGTTGTATCTTCAGCAGCTCATGACACTCTTTCATTGGATGTAGCACGTAAATCAATGACTCTTTTACTCAATAAAAATAAAATTCTGCCTCTGAAACGTGGCGGGTTGAAGGTAGCAGTAATGGGACCTAATGCAAATGATTCAGTTATGCAATGGGGAAACTATAATGGTACTCCTTCACATACTATTACTATTTTGAATGGAATTCGCGCTGCTTTAGGCCCGGATGATAAACTGACTTATGAACAAGGATGTAATTGGGTGGAAAGAACGCTTACTAAAAGTGCGTTTAGCATGTGCAAATCGGTAAAAGGTCCTGGTTTTATTGCCCGTTACTGGAATAATATGGAGCATACAGGAGAACCAGTTGTGACAGATCAACTAACAACCCCTTTCCATCTTTGCACATCTGGTGCTACTGTCTTTGCTCCATGTATTAACCTTAGCAATTTTTCTGCTACTTATAATAGTGTATTCACACCTGATCGTTCTGGTGAAGTGATTTTTGATTTTTATAGTTGTGGCTCAACTCGCCTGATAATTAATGGTAAGGAGGTAAAGAACTTTGTTAATAAAAATGGAAGCCGGAAACAGTTTCATACAATGAATGTTGAAGCTGGACAATCTTATGATATTGAAATTGATTTTGAATATTACAGGGGTGATGCACAACTGAACTTTGACTTGGGATTCAAAGAAGATGTTGATATTGAAAAGAGTGTTGCACGAGTTAAAGATGTTGATATCGTTGTATTTGTAAGTGGTATATCGCCTTCACTTGAAGGTGAAGAAATGGGAGTTAATTTACCTGGTTTTAAAAGAGGGGATCGTACGGATATTGAGTTACCTGCTATTCAGCGTGAGTTTATTAAAGCATTGAGTGCCGCTGGTAAAAAGGTTGTTATGGTCAACTGTTCTGGTTCACCAATAGCCATAAAACCGGAAATTGAAAATTGTGAGGCTGTTATGCAAGCTTGGTATCCTGGTCAGGAAGGAGGAAAGGCTGTTGCCGATGTCTTGTTTGGTGATTATAATCCGGCTGGTCGTTTGCCTGTAACTTTCTATAAAAACATTAATCAGTTGCCTGATTTTGAGGATTATAAAATGGAAGGCAGAACTTATCGTTATTTGAAAAGCGAACCTCTCTTCCCTTTTGGTTACGGATTGAGTTATACTACATTTAAATATGGAAAAGCTAAACTAAATAAATCGAAAATTAAGGTAAATGAATCTGTTAAGCTAACTATACCAATAACAAACAGTGGTTCTCGTGATGGTGATGAAGTGGTACAGGTCTATTTGAAGAAAGTGAATGATATTCAGGGACCAGTTAAGGCTTTACGTGCATTTAAACGCGTATCGATTCCTACAGGAAAAACAGTGAATGTTGTATTTGAATTAGCTGATAAGAATCTTGAATGGTGGGATGAATCTTCTAATACAATGCGCGTGCATAATGGTGATTATCAGTTAATGGTAGGTTGTAGTTCCAGAAATGAAGATCTGTCAACGATTAGTCTGAAAATTAAATAAATTACAAAAGCTTGCATTTTTGTATAGTTACAAATTTGTTTTTTTTTAACAATAGTTTAAGTGTAAATTTATTAAGATAAAAGAGAGAGAGAGGATGTGCAAAGCATTTTTTCTCTCTCTTTTTGTTACTCCTACATATCAATTAACGAATTCTACTATCTATTGATAACTGTTGTTTTAATAAAGTTTATCGTCCGTGAGAAGTTCCCTGAAAAAATAGAAGTTCCCCGCTAACAGAAATATCAACGGGGAACCTAAATAAGATTAAATATAGAAGATTACTTGACAATTAAATCCTGACAGGGATCTATATCTATTTGTGAGAACTCCCTTAAAACGAGCAATAGCCTTTTTATTCTTGCGGTAGTCCATAACCATTTGTTATTCGGCCATTAGATTTGCTAATTGTTTCGAAAGGAATAGGATAGTAATATCTGGGTGGTTCATCAGCCGTCTTTATTCCAGAGAGAATATTTCTATCATAACTGGTTTCATTATTGACAAGATCAATACCCCAATTAGTTAATTTATATCCTTCTGCTTTTAAAGATGTAGCTTCTGAACCGTTAGGGTTAATATAATTAAACAAACCTTTAATTGCTACATTGTGATTTGTACCTGTTACCTTACCACTTACCGCTGTTGTGCTCCAATCATATTGTCCTCTCCATCCTGGGAAAAGAGTAGGGTTGTTTACATCAGTGCAATCATAAGTCAAAGGATTATCTAACTTAACTTGTTTCGTCATAATATAACTAGATATTATATTACCGTTAGAAAATTGATGATACCCTTGAATGCGAAGGTCGTTGATTATTGTCGTCATTTCGTTACGAACAGCAAATGCTCTTTCAGAAAATTTACCAGAGCGTATTAAGTCCCAACGACGTGTTCCTTCTCCGACAAGTTCTAATTTCCGTTCTTGTAATATAGCATCTTTCAAAGCATCGCCAGACACTGCTTTTATATCATGATCGGAATTGCCAAAAGCCCTTTGACGAATCTGGTTAACCAAATTGATGGCATCATCTGTTTCTTCTAATTCAGCCTTAGTTTCAGCCAACATCAGTATAACATCAGCCATTCTCAAAACAGGATAATTAATTCCTGAGTTTCTTTGTCCAGCAGTATATGGGGGATTCATACGGTTTTCATCCCACTTATTAATTGAAATACCGCCATTAAGTTTTGAACCCGGTGTGAAACTAAGTATGCTTTCATTGCCATCTCCATTACTTCCTGTTACGGTCACGCTGGCATCCCTTCGTTTATCTCCATCTTCAAATTCTCCATAATAAAAAGTAGGGACAATACGAATAGCAGCAAACGATTTACATGGAGCAGCGTTAGAAGAACCTCCATTGGAAGGTCGGCCGAAATTATATGGATAATCGCTTGTCGTTGTTTGTCCACTCTGTCCTCCTTGTATATTTCCCACTTCAAACAATGATTCGGGGCTTACTTGCAAATCTTGCATATACTGGAAATGCTTTTGGAACGGATTGTTTGCATATTTCCTATCATCTGAGGTAATTAAGTAAGCAGTCCCTTTATTATCTATAGCAGATTGTAAATATTGTTCGGCAATTCTGTAATAATCGAGATAATCGGTACGACGGGCATATTTACAATTATACTCTTCTTTGCCTTTTGTGGTAAACTGTAAATCTCCATATAAACCTTCTACATCGGTACGTATGGTTTGATAACCACCTGCGTAAAGTGCTATTTCTCCTATTAATGCATTTGTAAATGTTCTGGAGAAACGCTCGGCAGTAATACCTCCTTCTCCTATTTTATACATGAGAGATTCTACTTCTTTGAGAGAAGCAATCAAGTGATCATAAATATCAAAACGAGAGGTTAAAGAATAATCATCTACATAATTATTTTCATAACCATAGGGAACATCTCCGAAATGCTTTACTAAATTAAAATAGCAGAATGCTCTCATAGTTACAGCTTCTCCATACAGTTGAGTCCAATCGGATACTTTACCAGCGGCAACATCAGACTGATAAGCGGCTTTGCTTGCTATAATATCAGCTATTTTAGTGGTGCGGGCTATAGTGCTATAAAGATTATTGAACCCATCTTTCATAGCATCAATTGTTAGGTTTTCAGGTTGAATAATAGCATTGATATTGTTTGTGGAATTTTCTTCCGGATACATTTCTGCATCAGATCCAATAGGATCATTCCAATTATATAGTCCTATTGCACAATTTTGACGATAATTGGCATAACACCAGGACAATGTCTTGAATGTCTCCGAAGTTGTAGATGTTACAAAATCGTCATCCGTATTGGATGGAGATGAAGTATTCAAATAATCATCGCATTGTGCAAAAGAAATACATAGTACAAATGCGATCATATAATTAATTATTTTTTTCATAATCGAAACCTTTTAAATTGTTAGAAACTAAGACTTACACCGGCAACAAACGACCGCGCACGAGGATAAGTACCCCAATCCAACCCTGTAGTCGGATAAACGGCATGGTTTTGTTCTGTATTTGTATTTACTTCAGGGTCGAGTCCGGAATAGCCAGTAATAGTAAGCAAATTATAGATACTACCATAGATGCGAAGATTATTTATCCCCACTTTTTTCATTAGTGATTTAGGTAAGGTATACCCTACAGTAAGCGTGTTCAAACGAAGATATGAACCGTCTTCAATACCCAAAGATGATGTTACACCGTTCTCATTGTATGCCAATGGAAGTGAAGCATTTACATTTGTTGCGCTTAATTGTTCGGGAGTAGTAAGTCGCACTAGTTGTCCATCAACAACGTCATAGATTTTATAAGCATTGTTTAGTGTGGAAAATTTATTTTCATAGACCCCGGCTTCTTTATATCCATAAAAAGAGCCCAATTTGTTTACATTGTAAATATCATTTCCATAGCTCCAATTGACGTAAACCCCAAGGTCTATATTTTTATAAGCAGCACTAATATTGAAACCACCTGTATGAACAGGATTCATATTACCAATAGTAGTAACGTCATTTGCGTCTATTGAACCGCTATTATCCAAGTCTTTATATTTAATAACACCAGGATATGCTATCTGACCTGCAGGACGTTCTTTAGAACCAATCCCATGTATAGTACCAATAAAGTTACCAACATCGGGAACATCTTTTTTCAATGTATAAACACCGTTTTCGTAATTAAAATCATCAGTAGTGTAGAAACCGTCATATACTAATCCTCTGACTAATCCTACAGGACTACCCTCTTTCAGAATATAATCTGCAGTAGGATAAGAACTGCTACTTGCCCAACTTGTTCCGTATAGTCCCGTTACATTATCAGCAAGTTTATCTACATTTCCCTTGTTAAAGTTAATATTAGCGTTCGCTGTAATATTCCAATCTTTGTTTTTAAAAATTACACCTGAAAGCGAAAGTTCCAAACCCTTGTTACTTGTTTGGCCAATATTAGCATAAGTTGATGTAAAACCTGTAATTCCTGGAATACTTGTCAACATTAGCAAATCTTTGGTTGTGTTCGAGTATAAATCAACGGTACCCCACAATCGGTTATTTAAGAATGCAAAGTCAATCCCTAAGTTTCGTGTTATAGTTGTCTCCCATTTCAGATCTTTGTTTGCCATTTGTGAAGATGACAAGTCATATGCTGTTTGATACTGATTATTAATAACATATTGCCATCTTCTATCTGTTTCTGATGTCCAAGTCTGAGACCATAGATCAGAGCTAATTCCATCATTACCTACTTTACCATAAGAAAATCGAAGTTTTAAATTATTCAACCAATTGATGTCTTGCATAAAAGGTTCTTGCGATAATCTCCATGAAGCAGCAGCAGCTGGGAAATATCCCCAACGATGATCAGGTGCAAATTTAGATGATCCGTCAGCACGAAAAGTTAATGTAAATAAATAACGGTCTAGCAAAATATAATTAGCCCTGCCAAAGAAAGAAAGAATACGGCTTGGGGTGCTTATTTCTGAGGAGAAAGAGCTAGTGCCATGTACCTGATCATATTGATTAATCATAGCAAAAGCAGTTTCTTTATCAAAATTTGAAGGAAAATGGTTTGCCGCTATACTCATATTGCTTCCTCCTGAATTAGTAACTTCATGACCTGCCAATATATTTAATTTATGAATAGTACCAAAAATAACATCATAGTTCAAGGTATTAGTCCAGCGTAGTCCCCAACCATCAGATTTTTGATACTCAACAGAGCCTGCGTAAAGTTTCTCACCAGTTGAATCATCAATATAATTATTGTAAATAGCACCTGACCAATTTTTTGTTTGGCCCCAAGATCTATTCAAACTTAAATCCGTATGATAAGTCAATCCTTTGATAATTCTCCAATTTAAAGAAACTGTACTACGGAGTTTTTGTGTAATTGAAACTGGATCATAATCAGCAATACGGTTTACAGGACTATAGGTATCCCAAGAAGAATATTTCCCATATTGTTCCATATTACCTTCCCTTAAAGCATTCAAATTACCTAAAATATGAGAAGTTGCAATAGGTCGAAAACGATAAGCAGAAGAAAGCAAAGAACCACTACCGCTTGTCGTTCCTTCATTCCCAAGATTATAAATATCTGTATAGCGCGTATCTAGATTTATATCAAGGTTATCGAACAATTTCTGATTAACTTTAAGTGATACATTGGCACGTTTAGAGTAAGAATTTATTTTCATTCCCTGCTCATCCATGTAGTTGACAGAAAACAGTACTTTCGTTTTGTCCGTTCCGCCAGTGATAGACAAATCATGGTTATTAGAGACCGAACTGTTATAAACATCTTTTTGTATGTCATCTGATCTCAAATCCCGATAGCTTTCGATTCCTCCCGGATTATTGTCAGTATATGACCCTATGCCATATAATTTTTCAAAAGGGGTTCTATAAGCATCTCCGTTTGCTGCAGCGTTAGCCCATACATACTTCAAATAATCATAAGGATTTAAGGCTTTTAAATACTTAGTAGGAGTATTGAATTTTATATAACCGTTATACGTGGCAGAAACCTTTCCCTCTTTAGCACCCTTTGTAGTAACCAGAATTACGCCATTAGCTCCACGTGCACCATAAATTGCTGTAGATGAGGCATCTTTTAATACATCTATACTTTCTACTTGATCTGCCGGAATGTCGCTCAAAGAGCTAACGCTAACTCCATCGACCATAATCAAAGGTTCATTACTTTGTGAGATAGAACCTCCTCCTCGTATACGAATGGAAATGTTTGCATCTGGGCGACCGTCTTGGGATATAACATTTACCCCCGGTAGTTTTCCTTGCAAGGCTTGTGCCACATTAGCAACAGGTGTCGCGGAAATATCTTTTCCATTAACAGAAGCAACAGAACCTGTCAAGTCACGTTTTTTAACGGTACCATAACCAATCACTACAACCTCATCCAAAACTTTATTATCTTCTACTAATGTAATAGTGAATGATTCCTGATTACCGACTTTAACTTCATGAGGTAAATAACCAAGATAAGAAATAGTTAACACACTGTTTGAATTTACACCCGAAATCTGGAATTTTCCATCCAAATCGGTAACTGTACCATTAGTTGTTCCTTTTACATGAATATTCACACCAATAATTGGCTCACCCGATTTCTCTTGAACAATACCAGTAATGGCTTTCTGCGCAAAAGTAATTAGGCAGAACATACTCATTAATACAGATAAGTATGCTCTTTTTGATAGCATTTTTAAATTCATAAATATATATTTAAAGTTTATAAAATATTTATCGCTTCTACTGTATTATTAAATACAGAGAGTATAAATTCATTTTTGAAGATTTTAATTTACTCTTTTGAAGAATTTATCTAATTTATAGGAAAGGCTTCCTAATGATATTAGGTCCTTCCAAAATTTACTACCTCGTGGGAAGGTTGTGCTCTGTGCATTGGTTAGTATGCTTGCTAAAAGAAACAGCAATCCAGCTGACTGTCGATATGTTGATTGAAGTACAATTTTCATAATTTTGATTTTAGATTAAATTTAGGTTTTTACTATTAAACAAAATTAGAGATTTTGCCACAGATTAACGGGCATTATTTATTTTATAAGTGCTAACAAACTGGTAGCCACACATGCATTATGTGTAGAATCTAGTCGAAAAGATAGATTTTTTGGTATCGACAAATAATAGATAAACTACAGATGCACTTATTTAATGTTTTTGCATATTTTTGTTGCAGTTACTTAATAATTATGAAAAGACATTTACTCTTTTTTCTTTTGTTTATAAACAGCCTTTTATTGATAGCACAAGTTTATTACAAAGCCAATACTTTCTCTGTTGAAGATGGATTAGCACAAAGCTATGTTACTGATTGTGTACAGGATAATCATGGATTTATGTGGTTTAGTACATGGAATGGTTTATGCAGATATGATGGCTATACATTTCACTCCTTTAAATCAGAACCTGGATTAAAAGGAATGCTTGATAATAACAGACTATTAAAAATTGAATTGAATAGTACAGGAAATCTGTGGTGTATTGCTTATGGGCAGAATCTTTATCTTTTTGATGTCAACAAATGTCAATATATAGATGTATTGAAACAGATTAAAGAGAAAAAGGCCCATAAAAAATATATTATTGCTGTATATCCTCTCAAAAAGGGAGTGTCTTGGATTATATTGGAAGATGGATGCAGTTACCGTATAAATGACAAAAATCTCAGAGAATTCCAATCTTTTTCTTCCTTTTCAGCTATAAATAAAGGAGACTCTATTTATCAAGTCATTCAAGATAATTCTGGTAGGGAGTGGATCTTTTCTAACAAAGGTGTATCTATTTTAGGAGGGCATTTCTACAACAATTATCCTTTTTCTTATATGGTAGAATTTAATCATCAAATTTATCTTGCTTCCAAAGATGGACATTTTGCCTGTTGTAATCATTCTCTAGAAAATTTACGTTTCATTAAGCTACCCGGAAAAGTTTCCCAAATTAATCAGATGATTAGTTTAGACCATCAAAGGCTAGCCTTTGGGACAGATAGAGGAACTATTATTTATAATCTTGCTGATAATACATTTAAAACTTATAATATGTTGTCTCTTGGTCAGCTGTCTTGCGAGGTAGTGAAAATGTATCCAGATTCCAAAAAACGATTGTGGGTATTCACTAAAGGACCTGGAGTAAGCTGTATTGATTTGAAACACGAACGTTGTGAATGGTTTACCACAGAGAAACGCAGTTATACTGAACTTTTAAAAGAAATAGGACTCTATGTAGAGGATCTTAATGGGACTATATGGATTATGCCCAATGGTGGTGCTTTTTCATATTTCGATGAATATTCTCATTCATTGAAATGTTATTATCCTATCTCAACTGACTTTTCTGTCTCACTTGGACCAAACCTTAGGAATTTTCATGTAGATAGGCAGCAGAATCTTTGGCTTTCTTTATATCATGGACTCTTCCGGCTCTCTTTTTATAAGAATCAATTCTCCTTTTTCCCTTCTATAAAAGAAAAAGATATGCGTTCATTTTTGAATGACCATCTAGGCCGTTTATGGGTGGGTGATAAGGGTGGTAACTTGAATGTTTCCGATGCTGCAGGCAAACTCATTGGGTATATTTCTTCTCAAGGAAATCTTAGTAACGTAGTTTCTCCTTTTTCTTCTAGTGGGATCTATTGTATGAGGGAAGATAGCCAACATTGCGTTTGGATTGGTACTAAAGGTCAGGGCCTTTTTTTATTAGTCCCACTTAATGCGAATTGTAATAGGTATAAGGTACAACATTACCATTCAGGGGATAGTGGTAGTTATACGTTGAATAATGACAATATTTATTCTATATTCGAGGATAAAAAGTATCACGTATGGATTGGTACATTTGGAGGAGGTCTTAACCTGATGAAGAAAACATCCAACGGAAAAATGCTATTTGTGAATTACAGTAATGATCTGAAAAACTATCCGTTTGATGATTTCAAAAATGTACGTTGCATTACGGGAAACAAACGTGGTGAGCTACTCGTGGGTACGACTAAAGGTTTGCTTACATTTTCTTCAGCTTTCTGTCAGGCAGAAGCTATTGACTTTTATGAAAATATACATATTCCTGGAGATATCAGAAGTTTGCAGGGAAATGATGTTAAGCAAGTCATAATCACAAAATCAGGAAGGAGTTTTGTTTGTACATTTGGAGGTGGAGTGAATGAAGTTGTTTCAGGTAACTTGCTTTCTAATAATATTCATTTTAAGATTTACCAGAGTAAAGAAAATCCGGCTTTAAACTTGATTGAGTCTGCAGCCTTAGATAAAGAAGGTAATATTTGGGTTGTATCTGAAACATCTATATCGCGTTTTACTCCATTAGCAGGAAAATTTGACGTTTATGGGCGCTCCTCTTTTGAACGGAGTTATAACTTTCTTGAGACGTCTCCAATTATTGATTCACAAGGACGTTTGATAGTTGGAGTTGAGGGAGGTAGATTGGTATTTGATCCCAAAAGAGTGCATAAAAGCTCTTTCAAACCCAATATCGTTTTTTCGGGAGTTAAGTTCCAAGGAGAAAATTTTATTCATACTTTGAATGATTTGTCCAATCTCCGGCTAACAAAAAAACAACGTAGTCTTACTATATATTTTAGTGCGATAGATTACATGGATCCTTCTAACATCCGTTATGCATATAAGCTAGAAGGTATAGATAATGATTGGAGTTATACAGATTTTTCGCATTCTGCCAATTATATAAATCTTCCTGCTGGAGATTATAAATTTTTGATTCATTCTACTAACAGTGAAGGAGTCTGGACGAACAATTTTCGTACTCTTTCAGTCCATATAGTTCCTACGTTTTGGGAAACTCCTTGGTGCTGGTTCATGTATCTGCTACTCTTTGCCTTGTTTACAGGAGTAATTGTGTACATCCTTTTTTATATTTATCGTTTACGTCACCAAGTTGATATGGAACAGAAAATTACCGATATAAAATTAGAGTTTTTTACTGATATATCTCATGAATTACGCACACCTCTAACACTTATATCAAGCCCCATAAATGAAGTACTTTCACACGAAACTTTATCAAAACAAGGTCGGGATTACCTAGAGCTGGTACAGAAGAACACTTCACGTATGTTGCAGCTGATTAATCAGATTCTAGACTTTCGTAAAATTCAGAGCAATCATGTGCGTCTAATGGTAGAGGAAGTGAATATAATAGAGTATTTACACCAAATTATGGAACATTTTAGGGGCATTGCTGAAGACAAACATATTATATTTTTATTTGATAATAATATTGATGAAGCTAAATTATGGATTGATAAGGATAAATTTCAAAAGATTGTATTTAATCTAATTTCTAATGCATTCAAGTATACACCCGATGGGAAAAGTATTTTAATAAAAGTTATTGATGCTGCTGAGACACTTACTGTCGCCGTGCTCGACGAAGGTATTGGAATTAGTGATTTCCAAATAAAATCAATTTTTGAACGTTTTATTACAGCTTTTCCTGGAAATAGTATCCAACCTTCTACAGGCATTGGGCTTTCCTTAGTGAAGAAACTTGTTCAATTGCATCACGGACAAATCCATGTTCAAAGTTCATTGGGCAAAGGTAGTTGCTTCTCTGTAACGTTTCTGAAAGGGTGTGAACATTTTCTGTCTGATTCTTTGGCTGAGTTGATTGTCAATGACCCTCCATCGCTGACAGTTGAAGATGAACATTCTGAATGCCAGAATACTTGTGACTACGAACGGACAACGATACTCGTAGTAGAGGATAATTTGGAATTGTGTTATTTCTTGACATCCATATTACAATCTGATTACCGAATTATTCAAGCTGAGAACGGACAAGAGGGTTTACAGAAAGCTGAAAATGAATTGCCTGATTTTATTATTACTGATATTATGATGCCGGTCATGGATGGAATGGAAATGATACGCCGTATCAAAGCGGATAGCTCCATTTGTCACATTCCTATCGTAGTGCTATCTGCTAAGTCTTCGCTAGATGACCGTATCGAAGGATTAGAGAATGGAATAGATGATTATATTACTAAACCTTTCAGTTCATCCTATCTTAAATCACGAGTTATCAATCTTATCAAGCAAAGACAAATGCTACAGCAGGCATTTATGTCTGGTTGTATGTTTAGCCAGCAAAGAAGTTCAGAGAACCATTTTGAATTGCAAACGCCACAAATTGTTTCCATGGATAAACAATTTATGCAAAAATTAATGAGTTATCTAGAGGAAAATATAGGGAATACAGAACTTGCTATAGATGATATTGCTGATGAATTAAATATGAGTCGTTCTATTTTTTATCGTAAATTGAAAACAATAGTTGGTATGGCGCCAGTCGATTTCATTCGCCAGATTCGTATCAAACGTGCTGTCCAATTATTGAAAGCTGGTGAAGATTCATTGGCACAGATTGCCTATCAAGTAGGATTTTCAGATCCACGATATTTTGGTAAATGTTTCAAACGTGAAATGAACATGCCTCCAAGTGAATATAAACAAAAGTTACGCCGAATGAACGAAAAGAACGAAACTTTGTAACTTGAATTGTGTCACCCTAAGGCTTGAATACAGCCAAATCGTTATCTTGTGCTTGAGTTAGGATCAGCTGCTCAAGCACATGAAATTTTTCTTTTCCTACGAAAGACTAATACGTGGAGTTTTATTCCAAAATAGTATAAATATTTGGTAGAACAAGGTCCTTTGGATGTATATAGCCGAAATGCAAAATTATTTACCAGCATTTTCTATAAAATTGCAAAGTAACTTTTTAGCCACGTTTGTCGATGATTCTTTTGAAGCCAAGTTTCCACAAATATCCAGTGTAGAAAAGATAATTTTACCTTTACCGCAAGGAATAACACCTACAGCTGTTCCTAATTTAAGAGGGTAACAATGATATGCTCCGGCAACTAACTCCTCACCCTCTACTTCAAGACCATAACTTTCGGAACCATTCTTCACCACTGCCTGATATGGCCAATTCATACTATCATTGGTCGGTAGACCACTGAAAAGTGGGTGTTGTTTCACAAAATGAACACCGCCAAGCCAGGCTGTACCCACCTGAAATTTGCCCGAATAGGTTACTTTGGTGTTTTTAGTAATCAGGTCCATCCACGTGTCGGCATTATCAATCAGAATAAGAGTTGTTCCCTCTTTTGCCACACGATTGATTAAGTTTTGCGGATCAACCGCATTAGTTTCCGGTGCTGACCATTGTAATCGGCATAAACCGGATTTGTTTTTAACCTGAACAAGGCTTATACTCAAATTAAATATTTTCCCTTTCGTAAGATTCACCAATATCTTATCACGTCCGCCACTGTTTTTGGTTATATCTATGAGGGTAGTACCATTTATACTCAGCTGACTGGAACCACTTGTCTGCAATTCAAGATAATATGCACCACTAACAGCAGGCACAATTTGTGTCTCCCAACGGGCATTATACTTTTCTGTGCTAGTTACAGTAGGATCGGGCGTAGCTCCCATTGACACACTGAAATTAATATCTCGGTCTGTTCGTTGTGATATTATGTCCTGGAACTTACTGTCTTTGTAAAACGATACGGTTACTCCCGATTTTCCCTCGGAAGTGAAAAGTTGTTCTGCAGGAACAAGGCTTAAATTGCCTCCGATTGGTGGACACGATACCACTACCCAATCGAGATGTTTTGCATTATCAGAGTAATCCGTTACTGAAAGCTTTTTATCATTATTTAGAAAGTTTTTCAGAATGTTATTATGTTCCCAAACCGCTCCGGCAGCACTAATTTTAGCTGAATGCCAGTCAACTGCCAAAAACTGCTCGTGACCAAAAGCTTTGCTGTTGCCTGTATTATCGGAAAGAGTGACATCAATATGGTACATTCCTGCTATAGTTGAACTTGGAATTTCAATACCTTCGGCAATCAGCTGTCCATAAACATCTCCTCCAGCAATCGTTGTTTCAATGTTTTTATTCAAAATCACCTTTCCTTTCGGATCTTTTACTGAAATTGAAAGCTTATGAGGGCCATTCAGATTTTTCTCATTGATAATATATAAATCAGTAATCACTTTATCATTCAGTTCCACTATTTGTTTACGTACTTTCACGGCAACATAAAGCGGTTGGTTGTACCGTGCAATAAGGGCAGTATCGCCTTTCAGATTCCGGAAACAATCCACTATCCCCGAATGGTTCTCAATAATCTGAGCCTCCCATCCGTTAATAGCATAACCGTCTGTATAATTATCAAGACGGATAGTCTCTATTTTACGTCCCTGATGTTCAATGGAAATATTGCCCATTGCCACGGTAAATGCATCAACCGTTGGAAATGCCGAACGAAGATTCTTCCGTGTAAGAAAATCATCAAAAGCTTTGTACCAATCTAGATACATAGCACCATCCCACCCTTTATTGGGTGAAACTTCGAGTACACTTTTTATTTTTTCCAAGCGTGGAGGAGTGGATATAGCCCCCTCTTCTCCCCAAAAAACAATATCTTTTTTATTTGCCGTATAGTTGTAATAATCAGTAGGACTCTTATAAAGATTCTGGTTCCATACCTGAGGGCCACCTGCATGATGAAAATCATACCACCCTTTCCAGTAAACTATTGTATCGTTAGGACGCAGATGAATGCGGGCTTGTTCGTTTTCTTCGACACGGCACCATGCAGAAGTACGTGTAATAGTGCGTGTCGGGTCTAGTTTATGAGCATCTAGCATATCGCTGATATTAAGTTTCAAAATATTGTCACTTACCGGACCTGCTTCATTGATCATATTGAACATGATCAGACTTGGATGACTGCGGTCACGCTTCACCATCCGCATAACTTTCTCGTGCATCAGGGTATGTCCAAACGGATTGTCAGGATTTTGACCACTACGGTAGTTACCCGGTTCTTCATAGTAAAGCAATCCCAGTTCATCCGCTTTCTCCAGAACAACAGGAGCACCAATACATCTGTGAAAATTGAGCATGTTTAGTCCAATTGACTTAGCAATACGTATTTGTTTCTCGGCCATCTCTTCAGTTGGATATATTCCGTTTATTGGCCAGAATCCCCAACTAATTGCAGTACGCAACACAATTCGCTTTCCATTGAGACGAAACATCGCATCAGAACCTTGTCCCACAGGTTCAAACCAACGGAACCCGAAAACTTTGCTGTCTTCATCTATGTTTTTTTTTCCATCGGCTATAAAAACCTTGCAAACATATAGATTCGGATTCTCCGTGTCCCATAACTTTGCATTGGGTGCAGATATTTTTGCAGAGACCAGGTTTTCTCCAGGTTTTAATCTCACTTTCTTTATTTCCTGACGAGCAATTTCAGCATCAGGATTTTTCTTATCAACTACCCGGACTATAATATTCCTAACAATCTCTTTTGCAGTACTGTTTATAATGGTTATTTGTGAACAGATTTCCGTAATGGCAGGAGTATTCTGAATATAAATGTCATCCACATAAACCGGAGCACACGAAACTAATTTCACATGACCGGTAATTCCACCAAAAGCATGACTTCCCGGAACTTTATATTTTCCCCAGGTTACCATATCACCATCCCTCCAATCATAGTTTCCACCTGGATCAGTAACACGCAATGCCAATTGAACAGTTTCTCCGGGTTTGGCAAAATTGGTAATGTCAACCTCAAACGGAGTATTCCCTGTTAAGTCATAACCCGCAAGTTTTTGATTGATGAAAACCTCTGATCGATAGCGTGCTGCTTCAAAACGAAGCAACAATTTACTTCCTTTTGCAATAGTTGGAATGCTAAAAGTACGAAACCACCAGCTTACACCCTGAATATCCCCTTCCGGCCCTGGCTTAACCTGCAAATATTCTTCCACAGTGCCAGGGACACTTACATCTTTGGCTACTTGAAGCGAGCTCCAACCACCAGTAGGCGAAGCAGCAGGTATCGCTTTGATATTTATTGGCGGAAGAAATAATTGATCATCCTTCCACGAAGCATCCTTGTCATACCAAAGTTTCCATCCCTTTCCCGACAAATCCGTTTCAATCCTATTTTGAGAATGTAATATAAGAACTGGTGAACAACACAACAGTAATAACAGTTTTAGCGATTTTTGCATAGTATCATTGTTTAATTATTTATAGTCTTAAAATTAAAAGTTATGCAATATTAGTCTTTTTATAATATTTTGATGTGCACTTTTTATTGTAAAAGGTGAATTATTTATGTAAATCCAGTATTAAATAGTGTAGTGAGATAATTCACCGTTCCTATTATTTGTAATTCAGCTGCTAAGGCATTTCTTGAAGTAAAGCGTGGTTGAATTCATGTCACTTTTCATGACGCAAACATTCTCTCCCAAAAACAGAGCTTTTCAACTTGCAAAGTGGCAGATAATCATAACAGATAAATAGTCGACCCTTAAAAAGTCAAAAAGTATAATAAAGAGAACTAAGTCCAGTTTTTTGGTTCTCTTTATTTTTAATATTCGAGATTATCCATACTATTATTTGAAGGCACAAAAGAAGGACTTTCCTGATCCATCTTCTGAT